>NZ_JBFTZZ010000011.1:0-134140 GCF_056406515.1 Rhizobium sp. P1_B8
GGAGGCGCAGGAATTCGCCACACAGTGGCTATGGACCTACAACAACGAACGGCCCAATATGGGCATCGGCGGCATAACGCCCGCACAGAAACTGAAAATGGCCGCGTGATTTCTACTGCTGAGCCCCGTTAAGAATGGGGGGATTACCCTCCGGGGTTCCGAAGGCGCCTCCAAGCATGTCATCAAGACCATCGAAATTGTAGTCCCTGTCAGGCATATCCGGAAAAAGTTGCCGCGCAACTTCGCGAAAAAAACCATCCAAGTCCCGGATCTTCTCTCCGTCTATATGAAATTTTCTTTTATTTTCCATACTCTTTATCCGCGCCACTCTCGTGCGATCTGGCACATCCAAAACTAAACACGGTCAAGAGGCTTCAAAGGTCGGGATCGTTCTTGCAATCTCCAGTCATCACACATTTGGAGCCGATTGATGTTTTATGCGGCAATTGGCTGAGGATCTCGCACCTCCACATGTGTTCCGCGAAACTGGAATCCCATTTCAGTGCCGTCAATCATGACCGTCCCGCCTCTGACCATGGGCTGGGCCCGCCCGTCTCCAATCGCGATGGCGATTGCTTTGATCAACACATTCGCGGTTTGGCATGGCCGCATGGCCAGCGCAACCTTCCGTTGTTCTGCCCCTCCGAGCTCTGCCACGCCCGCCAGGTCAGAAAGTAGGAGCCCATCTTCGGCTTGGATTTGCTTACTAAGTGTATTCAGGCCGATCTTATCGGCCTTTTCAACCAGCCCTGCCAGTTTGATTGCTATCTGCTGAGCGCCGTTGCCGTCGTTAAACCGTTCGAGTGCAGATATCAGTTGCGCCGAATCCATAGCGAACGCGGTCGCCGGCAACGCAACGGCCGCACAGAAAGCGGTTAGAAGTTTATTTCGGGACGTCCAAGGTACCTGACAGTGCATTTTAACATCGGCAATATCGACTGCATCTTCGAGTTGTTCAAGGCTGGGAACGGTGGTTTGCGCCAAGGGCCACAAGCCGAAAGCTCGGAGAAATTGCTCCGAGCAATGCCTGCACGAAGCATACCGTTGTGCAATTCCACAATTCGGGAGAGTCTTCAATCATGCCTATTGCTCCTGGGGATTTCTGACGGCCTCGGCTCGTTTCCTGCAAGGCGCGATATTGCGCGGATATCGACGACACTGACCACTGAGAGGAGACTGCGCTTTCGGCGCTGCAGAGTAACTCAATCAGATTGTTTGAGCCGTTCGGCTTCTTTGATCATCGCGTCCAAACGATACGGCAATATCCCCGGAATTCCTGCCAGCTTCCAGGCGCTAAAATACTCCGGATAACTGCTGTATACTTTTCCGTCGACCTCAATCTGCTTGTCTTCCGACTCTGAAGATCCAAATCTAAGCATGAATTGCAGATGGATCATCGCCATCGCCCGCAGTCGTCGCGAATGCCGATCTAAACTATCTATAGAATGTGCGTCTGAATATGTCGAGTTTCCCTCCAGGACAGCCAGCAACTCCTTGGTCAAGCCAAGCTCCAAAGCACGATCTACCAGGGATTCTTCTGACATTCTCTCACCTTATCTACTAAACTTCACCGCTGGAGTTCCACTACTGCCACTCGAGATCGTAACTTTTCCGTAGCCTAGGCTTTGCATTGACTTCCCAAGTGGCGTGCCCATCACCGCTTCTTCCGCGGTTGTTCCCGCGGTTGACATCAACTTATTGTATGCTGCAAGGTTGTCCTTGCCCAAGGTTCCAGAAACGGTTTTCACCTCACCGGTTGTTACCGCCCCTATCGCTTGTTTTATCATGGACGTGCCCATGTTTTCGCCTGCCACGCCACCATTTGTGTAGAAATTGATATGCAGGTTGCCTGAAGTGTAGGTAGCATGCAGGTCACCTGAGGCGTAAGCCTTACTGCCTTTGCCAGTGACTTCGATTGTCTGGCCCCCGTCGGCATACGTCTTTGTTGATACCGTGCAGTTGACATTATGCACCCAGACCGATTTGGCGTCGCGGTTCGCCGCCTGCTTTACGAAATACGTATGAAAATCAGCCACTGTAAGATTATAGGCATCGAGCGGTTTGGCTTCGATGCGTACGGACACGACATCGGACCAAGATTCGTCATCATTCAACATCCGGTCGCCAGGCTTGAGATCCTTGACCGCAATCCACACACCGTTGTGAATCGGACCGGAATAGAACTCTCCGTCAATCGCTATCTGCGCTGCTTTCGATGCGCCTTCTGGCAGGACAGCGAAAACGCGGTGTAACAGCGTCGTGATGATCGTCTGCTTAACCCGGCCATTCTCGGATTGCAGCATCAGATAGACTGTTTCCGGGTGCTTATCGAGGAAACGCTTCTGGACAAGCTTATATCCCTCGTGTCCCTGTTCGTCGCGTGACCACACCAATGACTTGCCGGGGTTAATGTTGCGGATCGCGGTGAAGCCGTCGATCGTCTTGACCAGTGTCGAACCATCGAACGAGCAGCCGGCTACCGACTCTGTATTGGTTCCACGTTGGATCCCGCCACCGCCGTTTAGTTCCGCCAAAGCCGCGGTTCCGCGTGGAGAGCTCAGAACGATTCCGGCGATAGCGTCAAGAAGCTGTTTTGTGCCTGTGGGATCTCTCTGAAGCGACTGCAGCTCAGCATAGTAACTCTCGAGCAGTCTTCGTTCCGTTTCTGATAGACCCAGTCCTTGCTGACCAATTGAGTGAATGGCCGCGCCAAGGTCTTGTCTTGCTGCGATGCAAGCGTCAGAACCAATATCCTCACTGCAAGCGCTCACCAATTCTCCAGTGGTGATTTGGTCGAGGGTCTGCAGATCCTGCGCGATGTCACAAGCCCCGGCAACGCCGACCTTGCAGGCCATCTCCATGCTCTTCAGCTTGAAGTACTGCTTATCGTTCAGGTAGTTGAACTGATAGTTGGCGGCGCCATAAGCCGCGCCTTCCCCGCCCCCAGCAGCTCCCGCCACAGCGGCCAAGCTTTGGCCGATCAGCGTGGCGAGTTGCTGACCCTCAAGCGTTCCTTCGTATTTTGTGCCCTTGAGCATGCCGCTAACGAGCTTGTCGATCGCCGAAGAAAGCAATGTCGAAGTGCCGCCGCCAAGCGCGCCTCTCAGGGCACCTTCCCAGCCATTGACCCCACCCAGGATGCCGGCGCCAATGGCATGCAGCAATGCTCGCCCGGGTCCGCTCTCACCCCAAATGGCAAGTTCTCCCGGGGTATCAGCCTGATCGGCGAGTTCGTTGGCGATCGTCGCGACCAATCCCGCCATGGTCTTCTGAGCGGCTTGGAGGTCAGCCTGTGTCCGGTACTGATTGCGCAGGATGTTCTCGAGGTCCGGCAATCCGGGCAGCGAGGTGTTCGTGTTTTCAGTGTCGCGGCGGATCGTGCCGAGATCCTGCGTCTGATGCTCCGGATCGGTGATGGTGATACCGATGTTCGGACCGATGGCCGAGTAGGCCTTGCCAGTCTCCTTCTCGCCGGCGTTGATTGGTGGTGCAAATGAGAGACCACTGGTGCCGATTGAGCCGCCATAAGTGTCGGCCTTCCAGGACGAATGCGTGTCGATATCGGTTACTGTCAGCGTGCCGGTATCGAACGTGTTGCGGTCGGCGGTCGCCTCGCTGGTGATCAGTCCGCCCACCAGCGTCGTCTGCTTCTCGACATTGAGATTAAGACCGCCGGTGCCGGCATGGATGCCAGATTGCTCCGAGACGACGACGGCATCACCCTTGGCCTTCTGCGTGACGCCGGAAATGCCGGAGGAGCCGAGGCCGATCTGCCCCGAGAGACTGAGTTGGTCTGCCTTCGCCTTGGAAGTATCCACTAGGCTCTCGACCGTCAGGTTCCGGACGTCGGCCGCGATGGTATTGCCTGCGACAGTTGCACCTTTCAAGGCGAGATCATTGGTGACGATCGTGACGTCGCCGCTTCCATTGACATGGGTGTTGGTGTGGCTGGTACCGGTAGTGCTGGAGCCACCCTTGCCATAGGAGCCGCTGACGCCGACACTGGTCTCGCAGTTTTTCTTCGCCGTACTGCAGCCGAAATTAACGCCGACGCCGGCGCTCCGGGAACTGTTGGAACTACTTGAGTCCGATGTGCCGGTGGCGGCGTTCAAGTTGATGTTGCCGTTCTTCGCCGACAGGAAGATATCGCCCACCAGCGGATCATCGGAGATGGTCGGCAGGCCGAACTTGTCGTAACCGGCCGCGATCTGGGCGCCGTCGCTGGTAATGGAGCCGTTCTGCGCGTCTAAGGTGATGGAGCGGCCAGCACGGATACCGGTCACGGCGGGCGTCGAGGATGACGAGGATGAGCTGCTTTCCTGTTGGCTGATACCCGCATTCAAACCGATGTTGAAGGAAAGCCCCTTGCCGTCGGCGAGGTTGTCAGAGACGCCCTTCAGGCCCTTGATACCCTCATAAAAGCTCAGGCCGGCGATTGCGCTGTTGGTCAGCCCATTGACGCCGCCGGGATCCGAAAGACGCTCAGCCCCGTTCATGATGCTCTGGGCCGCACTGCCCACCTGGCTCGAGACGCTGAGCGTCACGCCAGCGAATGTCTTCTCATGCACCTCCTGGTAATTGCTGACGTCGTTGGCCGAGAGAAGATTAATGTCATTAGCGGCGAAGAGAGTGACGTCACGCTCGGCCGAGGCCTGTGCGGCCTGCAGGTTGACGTTGTTGCCGGCGGAGATGTTGAGGTCGCGACCGGCGGACAGCACCGACGCCGCGTTGGTGGCGGACTGCTGCGCCGAGCCGTCCTTGGTTTTCTGCGCGCCGATGCCGACGGAGAAGCCGCCATTGCCGGCCGAGAAGGACAGTCCGAAGCCGGACTTCTTCTCCTCTTCGGACTGCGAGAAGCTTTCCGCCCCTGGCGTGACGTTGACGTCGCGCGCGGCCGACAGGTTGATGTCGCGCTCGGCATCGACCGAAGAGCCCATGATGTTCAGGTCGGTTGCCTGGGCTGTCAGGTTGACGTCCTCGCCGGCGGAAAGCGCCGAGCCGACATTCAGCGTCGAGGCCTGTGCGCCCTTGTTCTGTTGACTGCCGTAGATCGAAATAAACCCGCCGCCGGAACCGACGCCGATGCCGGACTTCTTGCGCTGCTCCTCAAGCTCGTGCGTCTCCTGAGCCCCGATGATAGAGACATTGTCGGCCGCGACATTGATCGAGCCGTCGGCATCGACCTTTGAACCGGCAATGACTGCTGCCTTGCCCGCGTCGAGATTGATGTCACCGCTGGCGCTCAGCTGCGAGCCGACGGTCGTCTCGTCGTAGCTCTTGTAGCTGGATGAGCCTTTCGACAGGAAGCCGCTGCGCGAGCCCTTGTCATCCTTGGCGCTGGTGTCCTTGCCTGATGCAATGACGAGGTCGCCGCCGGCGGTGATGTTCAGGTCTGCGGCGGCGGCCTCGTTGCCGGCCTCGATCTTCGAGGCGGAGATGACCGTGTCCTTGCCGGATTCAATGTCGACGCCGCCACCGCCTGTGATGGCGGAACCGACGGCCGTCGTCGTTTCCAGATGCGTAGTCGTCTTCTCGCTGCTGCCGAGGAAACCGCCCTTGGTGCTGAGCTTGGTGTCGAGGGTTGCGGTGTCGGTGGCTTCGGCGATCGTCACGTCACCATCGGCCTTGAGAGCGACCTTGCCGTCGGCGGCGAGCTTGCTGCCGACGATGTTGAGGTCGTGATCGCCGCTGCCGTTGCCTGCCGTCACCGAGAGATCGCCGCCGGCCGATATCTCAGAGCCGACATGGGTGATCGACGAGGAGGCCTTCTTGCCGAAGGTGGATGCGGAATGCTCCTGTGCGGCGGTGATGTTGATATCGTCGCCGGCGCTGAGCGCGACATTGTCGCCGGCCTTGACGGAGGAACCGGAGAGCAGGATGTCGCCGCCTGATTTGATCGTCGCATTCGTGCCGGCGGATAGCTGCGATTGCTGCTGGTCGGTGGAGAGGGTCCTGGTGTAGCCGGATTGGTTGTTGCGGGCGACATCGGTCGACACCACGGCCACCGAACCATTGTCGGCAGTCACCTCGAGCGTCGTTCCCGCCTTGGCGGAACTGCCGATGACGTTGACATTGTCGGTTGCCTTGATCGTCAGGCTGCCGCCGCTGGCGACCTGGCTGGCGGTGGCGTTCTGCTGGCCTGCATTGTCAACCTTGGCTGCAGCCAGCGTCACGTTGTTGCCGGTGAGCGAGGCGTTGCGCGTGGCATTGGCCTTGACGCCCTTCAGCGCCAGATCGCCGCTGCCGCCGGCAAGCAGTAGATTGCCGCCTGCCGTCACGCCTGCATTGGCATTGACGAGGTTCTGGCCGCCGATCGTCATCGTCTGGGCCGCCAGCGTGATGCCGTTGGTAGCATTGAGCGTCGTGTCGCCGCGCGACAGGAACGTTCCGCTGCCCTGAATGGTCTTGCCGGCGATGGCAAGCCCGCCAGCGGATGCGATCAGGCCGGAATTGTCGAGATTGCCGACATTCATATCGACCGAGCCGCCCGCCATGACGGCGCCGGCGCCGCTAAGCTTCTGCCGGTCGGCGGCGGCGACGTAGACGACAGGAGCAAGCACCTGGACGCCGTCGACAGTCTGCCACTGGTAGAGGACGATCGACTTGGTGAGGGCCGCCGCCTGCTCAGGCGTGAGCCCTTGGCCGACAGCCAGGCCGTTATCCTGGGCATAGTCGGCACCGTTGTCGAGCAGCGTCTTCATCTGCTCGATGGCGCTGTTGCCGGCAATGAAGGTGCTTCTGCCGAGGCCTTCGCCGACGAGCTGCCGCAACTGCGTGTCGATCAGTTGGTTCTCGAAATAGGCATCGCCCAGAAACGGAACCGTCGTCTCCGGCACGTAGCCGATCTCGCGCATGAAATAGCCGGAGCCGTAGAACTTGCTGACATCGAGGAAGTCGCCGCGGGTTTCGAACAGGAATATCTGGTGGGGTATGTTCCCGTCGACGCCACCCGATTGCGGTTTGGCGGCGGCCTCAAGGGCTTTGCCGTCGACGCGGATGCGGTCGGCGATATTGCCGAGCCCGGTAAGCAGGCTGCCGCCATTGGCGGTGACGCCGCCGAGCGCCGAGTTGACATTGAACAACGCACCGCCGGCGGTCAGGCCGGTGAGCGCTGAAAGCGGATCGCGGGGATTGCTTGATGCCGCCAGGCTGGCGCCGCCGGCAACCGAGCCGGCTGCTGACGTGTTGTTGACGCTGCCGAAATTGACGGAGAGCGCACCGCCGGCCTTGATGTTGGCCGAGACGCCGCCGATCGCCTGGACAGAGCTGACGATCGTCGTGCCGTTGGCGATGTTCTTCGAGGGATTGGCGTTGCCGTTGGCATCATAGGCCGTGCAGGCGCCCTGCGCCTGGCAGGTCGTCGTCGTCGTGCGAAACAGGCTGACGCCGGTATTGGTCAGCGTTGAGCCCTTCAGCGTCGCGTTGCCGCCGGCCTCGATCGAGCTGTAGGCATTGGTGAGATTCGTGGCGTCGATCGAAAGGTTGCGGCTCGCCCGGATCGTCGCTTCCGGGCTGAGCGTGCCAACCAAGCGGTCCTCGTAGACTGACTGGCTGAGATGGGACGACCAATCCCATGTGTAGGTGGTGCTTTCGTCCGAGCCGCTGAAATTCACCTCGTCGACGATGAAATAGCGCGACGGATTGTTGGGATCGACAACCGGATTGCCGTTCGCGTCCCTCGGCACCCGGTCCCTGATCCAGTCGATGATCGGCCCGACCTTCTCCGGTCCGTCGGCTGAGATCCAGGTCCAGGCGCGGTAAGTCGTGCCGTCGGCAAGCGTCGCCTTCGACCAGAGCAGCGGCTGATAATCCTGCCACAGCCCCGGATCCACGCCCGCATAGAGCTGGTACATGTTCTGATCTGCGGTCTCGAGGTAACCGAACGGCAGGCCGGCGGCAACGGGATTCAGCGTGAAACCGCTGACGACGCCTGAAGACACCAGCGTCCCGGTCGTCCATTGCGGCGTGGCGGCCCGCTGGTTGGTCAGGGCGCTGGTCAGGATCGACATGTCGTTTCCGGCCTGGATGAGACCGGAAATATTGGTGAACTCAGTGTTTCTCAGCCCGGCCGCCACCCCGGCGATCTGAAGGTCATGGTTGGCGAGGATGGCGCCCTGATTGTTGGTGAGCACGCCGCCGACGAAGAGGCTGGCGTCGTTGCCGGCATAGGCGAGGCCCGTGGCGCTGTTGGTGAAGTTATCGGCAATGTTGAATGTGAGATCGTTGCCGGCTGCCAGTTGCCCGGCATTGATCAGCGACGGCAGCGTCAGCGTCAGGTCGTTGGCGGCGAGCAGCGCGGTGCCGGCCGTCGTCGTAAGACCGGTCGCATCGATGGCGATATCGCCCGAACCGCCGGCGGTGGTAATGGCATTGACCCGGGCGCCACTGAGATCGGCCGTGCCGGAGAGATCGAGAGCCAGGCCGCCGAGAGTGAGGCTGCTGTTGGCAAGGTTGGCGCTTGCGGCGTTCAGGGTCAGCGTACCGCCGGTGGCAATGTTGCTCGCCCGGCCATTGGAGAGATCGATATTGGTCGTGGTGAGCGTCAGGTTGCCGGCGGTGCGGGTGGGATTGCCGTAGCTGATCTGGCCGCCCGACGCCGTGAGCGCAGCGCTGCTGAGGCTCTGGAGCTTGTTATAGGCAATATTCTGGCTGGCGCTGGCCGAAAGAGCGCCGCTGCTCAGTAGGGCGTTGCCGGCGGTGATCGAACCGCTTGTGGCCGCAAGGCTCATGCTGCCGGTCTGCTGGAGCTTAAGCGTGCCGGCGGATGCAGCGGTGGCCGCGAAGTCGAGGCCGGAAACGAGAGTATCGACGGTGATATCCCGCGCCGAGAGGCTGGCGTTGCCGGCGGCAAGCGACTGGCCGGTAAGATCGATCGTGCCGCCAGCAACGATCGTCATGTCCTGATGGGCAACGACATTGGCGCTGACATCACCCGCTGCGCTAGCATCGACACTTCCGGCGGCAAGCAGGTTGCCGGCGCTGATATCGGTGGCCGTCGCCTTGAGCGTGAGATCGCCGGTCTGCCCCAGCGCGATGTCGCCATTGGCCGACTGGGCGGTGGCGGCAAAATCGACGCCGGAGACGATGGCGCCGGCCTGAATGGCCGGACCCGTGACCGAGACGTCGCCCGCGCCAAGGAGCTGGCCGGTGACCGATGTATCGGCGGTGATGGTAACGGCTCCGTGGCCGCTGACATTGTCGGCCTGGAAACGACCGGCATCGATGAGGAGCGCGCCTGCGGCAAGCAGTGTGTCTATATCGACGCTCCCGCTGCTGCCGGCATCAAGCTTCAGGTCGCCGGCCGTGCCGACGGCGATGGCGCCGCCCGGCGAGGCGGCGGTGGCGGCAAAGTCCATGCCGGCGACAATCGTGTCCGCCGCAATCGAGCCGCCGCTGATCGATACATCGCCGGCGCCGAGGAGCTGGCCGGTGATGTCAGTGTTGCCGGAAAGCGTGATCGCGCCATGACCGGTGATGGCCGTTGCACCGATATTGGTGGCGGAAGCCGAGAGATTGCCTGCCGCAAGCAGGGTGCCGGTATCGATGTCGCCGCTCGCGGCAAGGGAGAGATCGCCGCTCTGCGTCAGCACGATATTGCCGCCGGCCGCATCGGTCGCAGCAAAGTCGATGCCGGCGATGATCGCGTCGGCTGTGATGGCGGAGCCAGTGAGGTCGATGTTGCCGCCACTGAGGATCTGACCGCTGATGTCAGCGGCCGCGTTGATCGAAATAGCGCCATGCGCGATGACGCTCTGGGCCGTCAGCGCCGCTGATGTGACCGAGGTATCGCCGGCCGACAGGAGCGCGTCGACATCGACGGCGCCGCTGCCGGCGGCAAGCTGGATGTCGCCGGCCCCTGATAGAACCGTGCTGCCATTTGCCGCCGCATTCGTCGCAGCGATGTCGAGGCCCGAGACGACCGTATCGGCCGAGATCGAACGGCCTGAAGCCGTGACGTTTCCCTGCGCCAGCATATCGCCGGAGATGCCGATATCGGCGCCGGCGGCAAGGGTGATGTCATTGCCGCTGACAAGCGAGGCTGCGGCGATCGAGCCTGATGTCGCGGTGATTGTCAGCGCACCGCCACCCTTTGCGGCGCCACCGACCTGGATGTCGCCCGACGTGCTGGACAAGGTAAGCGCATTGCCGGCCACGACGCTGCCGGCAGCGATCCCGGCGTTCGACGACATCAGGACGTTGGCGGCGCTGTTGGCCTCTCCGCCGACACTCAACAGGCCGCTGCCGCTCGAAAGCAGGATGTCGCCGTCGGCGGCGACCGTATCGAGGGTAATTCCCTGATCCGCCTGAACGGCGACCTTTGCTTTCGAGGCTACTTTGGCGGCCGTCACCTTCGCCTTCGAGGAGATCGAAACGCCCTGCTGGCCGGAGACGTTGCCGAGCGAGATCTTGCCGTCGGCCGACAGCGACAATTCGTTGGTGTTGGCCGCAAGATTGCCGCTCATGCGCACGCCGGCGCCCTTTTCGGTGACGACGATCTTGATGCGGTCGGCCTGCATGGCGCCAAGTGCTGTGCCGTCGATCGCATATTCCGGTGTGCCGGAGATCGGAGCGAGCGCCTGGGAATTGCCCGTCGCGTAGTCGAAGTTGGATGCACCCGCCGTCACGCGCAGGTCCTTGCCATAGACCGGGCCGTTGACGTGGACCGCGCGCGAGACGATGTCGAAGAGATCGACCGCGCCGGGCCCGGCAGCGAAGTTGCCGCCGTTCGGTCCAATGGTGACATCCCCGCCATTGACGATAAAGCCGTTGAGCTTGCCATCGGCCCCAATCTGCGGCGCGCCTGTGGTCAGCGTTGCATGCGGCGTGTTGATGAAGCCGCAGCCGTCGCAGGTGATGCCGTTCGGATTGGCGATGACGA
Source organism: Rhizobium sp. P1_B8 (assembly GCF_056406515.1). Lineage (NCBI taxonomy): Bacteria > Pseudomonadati > Pseudomonadota > Alphaproteobacteria > Hyphomicrobiales > Rhizobiaceae > Rhizobium > Rhizobium sp. P1_B8. Next base: position 10,880 of record NZ_JBFTZZ010000011.1, read on the forward strand.
CATCCGCCCGGCCGCCGAACACCTCGGTCGGGCCGTTCAAAGCCGAGCGATTGCCGCTGGTCACCTCGTTGAGGATGACCGATGCCGGGCTAGAATTATTCAGATTAGGATTGCCCGGCGTGACGCCGCCGAGATTGGAATTGCCGATCTCGCCCTTGTAGTTGTTGAGGATGAGGCCCGGCGTGCCGACGTTGAAATTGTCGTATTTGTTATGTGACAGGCCGGTCGCATTCGGGGTGACGATGTCGATCAGCGGCACGCCGTTCGGGGCGGCGCCGACGCCCGGCKGGTTGGCGGCGGGCGCGGCGCCGCTTGCCGACACAGATTGGGCATTGGCAAGCATCGGCTGAAACACGAGCAAACTGCTCAGCAGGAGCGCGAGCGATTGCCGGGCGAGACGTGCCAGCCTGCGACCAGGTCTTCCATTTGCTCCGGCGACGCCACATGTTGCTGTCGTCGACTTGCACCGCTCTTCGCTCATCACTGCCTTCCGCGACCTAAATCCATGCGGCGGATAAATCCCGCATTAGTTGCAATTTCTTAGTTGACCGAAACCATAGCCGTTGATGACGGTCAACTTCTGCCTGTGCTTGAGGTAAATGCAATCCGAACAAAATGGACGCGATTTGGCGCGTCCCCGTGGGCGTCCGGCGTGCCTAGTCCCCGAACTTCTTGAACGTGATGGAGGAATAGGCTCCCGGAAGAACTTCCCTCATGACCTCGCGCTCGGCCTGGCTTGCTTCCTGCCCAACCACGACGGGGTGAGTCTTCGTCCCCTGCACACGGAAGTATCCGGCATCGACGATCTGGCCCTCGCCAATCGTAATCTTGCTCGCACCTTCCAAGGCGCTGATGTAGCTGAACAGTCCGCCATGATCGCCGCCAGCCTCGAGCGTCATCGTTCCGTTCGGCGAAGACATCTGACAGGAGGCGTAGGTCACGACATAAGTACCGGGCGCGATCGGATGCAAAACGCGTTCGTACTCCTTCGCGTTGCCGACAGGGTTCAGGAGATTGCCGTTTATATCCGCCGGCTTGCTTTGCTCGGGCAGTAGCCATTTGAAACCGCTCCAGACATCTTCAGGAGCAGCCACCTTGTCAGGTTCGCCGTCGACGAGCTTGCGGAGACGAATTTGGCCGGCACATTGCATTGGGCCGAACAAGCCGGGATAGATAAAGCGCGCCAGGATCAACGCGCCTTTTTGTTTTCTTTCGTTCAGAATCTCAGTGGATTTTGCCACTCTTTCGCTGGCGACCATCGCGGGATCTTTTGCCCCGCCGCATGAAGCCAGCAGCACCGCTATGACGCTCAATCCCGCAGCCGCAAAAAGCCTTTTGTTCATACGAAATTTCTCCATTTCGATTGGGACAGGGGATTCAAACCCTGCCGAGGCCCCGTCGCCATCCTCTTTCGGGTTCGACAATATGACTGCTGCATCGCAGGACTATTTCTGGGTGAGCCACGACTTCACATTGCGTGTGAAGGATTTCGACAACCGCTGCGCCATGATGTCAGGCGCCCCTGACGTCGTCGCTGCGTTGATCGCAACAGCGACGATCACGCCGTAGCCGCTCCCGCGCATGGAGAGATCTTCGCCATGGATGTTTTGCGCTTCGGCGATCAGTTGCCTGGTCTTGGCGTCTTCCAGCCGGACGGTCCCATCGATCATGCTGTCATGCCCGCCGATGATCCGCGCCTGCTTGGTGGTGACATCGAAGACGTGCAGCGTCACGACCAGCCTGCCGCGCGTGGATCCGCCGGGCACGCCGATCAATTCCTTGGCCATCGTCGCCTGAAGCGTGCGAACCGCCTCCTGGACCTGCTGGTCCGGCTTGTCGCCGAAACCGAATGTCTTGACGTCGGGGGCCAACTCAATCCGGATTTCGCGCACCGAGGTTCGTTGAAGGGCCGCAATTAGCCGGGGATCGGTCGTCGTGACGCAGGACGCAAGTGTCGCCGCCAGAAGGAGAAGGGTTAGAAAACGCACGATACGCATAGAGAAACTCCGGGATTCAGGCATAGGGTTCGAGTGTCAGCGAAATTCAGTTCCTGTTGTCCGACGACGATGCAGGCTTGGCCTTGGCGTCGAGATGCTTGTAGAGCTCGGTCAACTGGGACTTGGGCGCGGGGCACCCTTTCGATTTGGCAATGCTGGTCAGGACATTGTTTCTGTTGCGCAACGCATCGATCTCGACCTTTTCGGGGGATTTCGGATCCATGAAAAACAGCGCAGGAAGAAACAGGAGGACGCCGGTCGCGCCGAGGACGATATTCTTGCCTTGCGCGTCCGTCCGCTCCTTCACTGTCGACGTGATCTGCCGTTCGTTCGCCTCGAATTCACGCGCGATGCCGGCGCAATCGAACGCGCTGTCGGTCGGGTTGGTCGAAGCGACCGGCCGGGCCTCCCGGCCGGCGCAGCCGGCAAGCGAGATGGAAAGGGCAAGGATCAGCGCTGTCGATGTCGAAAAGGTCTGAGTGAGTTTATTCTTCGAAATATTGCCGGTGGTCATTTTTGCTTCCGTTACCAATGAGTGGATGCGCTGAAATAAAAGAGCCCGCCGTCGACCTGGTCGAGGCTGCTTGCAACGATGTCGGAATAGCCGAGGTCGGCGCTGATATTGCCGCCGACAGCGCGGATACCGGCCGTCCAGCTGGCGAGATCGCCCCCCGTCATGTCGAAGCGCTTTTGCGAATAGACATGGCCGTAGTCCAGGCCGAGGTAAGGGCGCAGCTCGCCGAGGACCTTCGCGACTGCATCGCCGCTTTCGTTGGATTTCGTTCTCCAGACGATCTCGTTGTGGCTGAACATGCCGTTATTGCCGAAGAGCACGCTTTCGCGCGTGCCGCGGACATTGCTGTAGCTGCCAAGCGAGATCTGCTCCGCGCCAAGGAGATTGTCGGGGGAATATTGACCGCTGAGCAGCGAGGTCAGCTCGAGCTGCCTACCGGCCAGCGTGAACGGCTGCGTCACGCTGATCGTAGCGTTGAACTTTGAAAATCGCGGATCGGCGTTGCCGGCGCCGGGATCGCCTGGTTCCACGGCATCGAAGAGGCCGAGCCCCTTGTCGTAGCTGGCATCGAATACCCAGATGCCGCCGAACATGCGGCGGGAATGGGAAATACCGATCTCGCCGACCGTATAGCGGCGGCTGCCGACCTCGATCAGATTACCGAGCAGGAAGTTGTTCGTCTGTTTATAGGTCAGGCTGCTGCGGACAGTCGTGATCGAATCCTTGTCGCGCAAGACGACGCGATCAATGCCGAGACCTGCCTGCCCGGAATTGCCCGAGGTTTCGAGCGATGAGAAATTTCCTTCGACCGCACTTTCATATTGGTACCAGGAGCCGTTCAGCGAGACAGTGGAGTAACCGTAGGGGACGCTGACGCTGCCGGAATAGCTGTTGCCATATCCCTTTCCGTCATTGCGCCACGGATAGTCCGGACCACTATGCTCGTAGGAGAAGGACCACTGATCGTTGATATCAAGCAGATCGTCCAAGCCCAGCGATGCCGAGCTCCGGGAAAAACCGGTGCTTTCCTGCCCCATATTGTTGTTGCCGAGGGAGGCATGCCAGGGTCGGCCCGGGCGGTTTTCGATATTGAGGATCGACGTTCCGTCCTTGGGACCGGGCAGCATGGCGGATTTGGCGTCGTTGGCCTGCAGCCGGTTCATCTGGTCGAGCCCCTGCTCAATATCGCGGATATTGACGACCCGGCCGATCAGGCCCGGAAAGGCTGTCGCAAGCGAACCGCTGCCGGCGACTTTCTGGCCATTGAGATAGATGTCCGAGAGCGTGCCTTCGACGACGAGCAGGCGAAGGATTCTGGTCTTGGCGATATCCTGCTGCGGCACGTAAGCCCGCGAGGTCACATATCCATGATCGATATAGAGGTGCGTGACATCGCGCAGCACCGCATTGATCTCCGCAAGGCCGACGCATCGGTTGCCGTAAGGTGCGGTCACCTTGCCGATCTCCTGTGCCGATAGCAGGTTTGCCCCATCGATCTCGACACGCGTGATGTCGAAACAGGCGCCATTTCCGGGGCCTGCGGGCAAAGATCCGTTTTCCCCATCCGCGCTGCCGCCCGGTGTGGCACGGCGAAGCGCATCCAGCCGCTGCGACTGCGTCTGCTCTTCCTGGCGGCGGTTAAAATCGTCGGCCGGCGACTGTGCGTGGGCGGAAGCGACACCGATCATGAGGACGGCGCCGACAACCAGGGAAGATCGAATGTCTGTCGTCATTTTGAAATTCGGCTACTTCACGGCAGTGGGCTGGAGTTCGTCGAGGGCCGGCTTCAGCCCTTTCAGCGAGAAGCGGATATTGACGTCCTGGCCGTTCATCAGCCGCACCAGCCCTTCAGCACTCGAGCCTTTCTTCAGCGCCGCGGCCGTCTTCGTATCCAGCGCCTGCTGCGCCCAGCATCCGGACTGGTTGCAATTGCGATAGTCGAGTTTGGCGACCGGCTTACCATCGGCATTGATCGACAGGCCGGAGGGCAGGAAGACGTTGAGCGGCAGAAGGGCGGTCAGCATCAGCCGCGGCTTGCCCTTGTCGCCCTTGCCCTGGGAACCGGCCGGCGAAGCTGCGATCGCCAACGTCAGGATATTGACGGGTTTGCCGTCTTTGGCGACTTGCGCGACCTGGGCGACTTCGCAGGCCTCAGTGCCTGCCGAACCGGTGCAGCGATAATACCAGTCGTCGAATTTCTGGGATTTCATGGCCGGCGCCGGTTGAGCGGGCGCCTGCACCTGTTCCGGTCCTTGATCGGTCGGAACAGGTGATTGCGAAAAAGCCGGGTTGGCACAAGCAATGAATATCAAAACAGGGGCGATAGTCGGACGAGTCCGCTTCATGCCGATTCTCAAAAATTTTCTCATTGAAAATACAACTTCAGGAAGATTTTATTCGGGTGTAAAGCCCTATCGCTACAATCCATCATTTAGTCAACCTAAGCGTGTCAGCACGGTAAAGTTTCCGTTAGATATTTACTTCACGTTCTGGGAGATTAAGTCTTGCCTTGGCTGAGACTCGCCCTCAACGAATTCGCCAAGAGATTTCAACGCTCGAATAAAACCGATTGGCGAGGACCATGAGACGACGCGCAACTTACGCGAAGCTGTCCACCTGCCCGCTTGCATTGAAAATTCGACAGATGAACGGATAGGATGAATAATTCCGCACTATCCGCACTGCTGCGAAGTCTTGAAAAGATGAGCCTCGTTCCTTCGAAGAAAAGAGCCGCTCCGGCATCTGTGTTTTTCTCGATGCTCCTCACAAATACAGAGATGTATTTTAGAAATTCATTGCACCCACGGTTGCTACTGTTATTCTTCTCGAAAAGGAGAGGACAGCCGCATGGCAAAACGGCAACGACGAGGGCAGCCCGGAACAGAACCCGCAGACGACATTCTGGAAAACCTGGTCAAGACACGAATCGGCGGCGATCTCTCGTCCTTCATGAAGGGCGATCCAGACCCATAAATCATCCATAGCCATCGTCGCGCCGCGTCGGTCGCAGAATTGTCATTTTCAGGATGACATCAGCCCCGTTCTCTGCGAAAAAGAGCGCGATGAGAGACAGGGGCGTTCGTCGACAGACGGGCTGAGAAGCACCCTTCGAACCTGAACCGGATAATGCCGGCGGAGGGAGTCGCTCGGGGTCGCGGCTTAGCCCGCACGAACCGCCCCGTGCCCGCCCCCGCCTGAAAGGGGCCATATGCAGACCAGGACCACACCAGGAGCGATGCTGAAGGCGATGCGCGAGAAGCCGCCGCTCGTTCAGTGCATCACCAATTACGTCGCCATGAACATCGCCGCAAATGTGCTGCTTGCATCCGGCGCCTCGCCTGCCATGGTGTATGCCGCTGAGGAAGCCGGGGAATTCGCCGGGATCGCCAATGCGCTGACAATCAATATCGGCACGCTGTCGACGCAATGGATCGACGGCATGCAGGCAGCGGCGAAGGCAGCGACATCAGCCGGCAAACCCTGGGTGCTCGATCCGGTCGCCCATTATGCGACGGCTTTCCGCCGCAACGCGGTCGCCGACCTCCTGGCGCTGCGTCCGACCATCATCCGCGGCAACGCCTCCGAAATCATCGCGCTGGCCGGCGGAGAGAGCCGCGGCCAGGGCGTCGACAGCCGCGACCCGGTCGAACAGGCGGAAGGTTCGGCGCGATGGCTGGCTGAACGTCAGCGGGCGGTCGTCGCCGTCACCGGTGCGGTGGATTTCGTCACCGACGGCGAGAAGGCCGTGCGCATCGAAGGCGGATCGGCGCTGATGCCGCAAGTCACCGCGCTCGGTTGCTCGCTCACCTGCCTCGTCGGCGCCTTTGCCGCGACGGCACCCGAAGACACCTTCGGCGCGACGGTTGCGGCACTTGCAACCTTCGCCATCGCCGGCGAAGAGGCCGCACTTGGGGCGGCCGGCCCCGGTTCCTTCTCATGGCGTTTCCTCGATGCGTTAGCTGCGCTCGACCCCGAAACGCTTGACGCCAGGGCGAGGATATCGGCGGCATGAAGGCTTTCGACCTTTCGCTCTATCTCGTCCTCGACCCCGATCTGTGCGCCGGGATCGGCATGGTCGAAACGGCGCGACTTGCCGTTGCCGGCGGCGCGACCATGGTGCAACTGCGTGACAAACATGCCGCCACCATCGGGATGATCGAGACCGGCCGCGCCTTGAAACAGGCATTGGAGGGGACCGGCGCCCTCCTCATCGTCAACGATGATGTCGAGGCGGCAATCGCCATCGGCGCCGACGGTCTGCATATCGGCCAGGAAGACATGGATGCACACAAAGCGCGGACGATGATCGGCCCCGACATGATCCTTGGCCTCTCGGTCGAGACCGCGCCGCTCGCCGCCGCCGTTGATCCTGGTCTGGTCGATTATACCGGCGTCGGACCGGTGTTTGCGACACCGACCAAGGCCGACCACAAGCAGCCGATCGGTTTTGACGGTCTTGCCAAGCTGGTGAAGGCCTCGCCGGTGCCATCGGTCGCGATCGGCGGGCTCAAGGCGGATCATGTCGCCCAAGTGTTCGCCGCGGGCGCGAAAGGGGTTGCCGTCGTTTCCGCCATCTGCGGCACGCCAGATCCTGAAGCGGCCACGCGCCACATCGCCGCAGAAATCCGAAAGGCCCGTGCATGATCCGCAACGTTCTCTCGATCGCCGGCTCCGATCCCTCCGGTGGCGCCGGCATCCAGGCCGATCTCAAGGCCTTTTCCGCCCGCGGCGTCTACGGCATGGCGGTGCTGACCGCGTTGACGGCGCAGAACACGCAAGGTGTCAGCGGTGTGCATCTGGTGCCGCCGCAATTCGTCGCCGACCAGATCAATGCCGTCTTTGCCGATGTCCGCGTCGATGCCGTCAAGGTCGGCATGATCGCCAATGCCGGCATCGCCGACGCCGTTGCCGGTGCGCTGACTGACCACCGCGACATTCCGATCGTCATCGATCCTGTCATGATCGCCAAGGGTGGAGCCGCCCTGCTCGCGCCTGAAGCGGTCGACGTGCTGACCCATCGGCTGCTGCCGCTTGCCACGCTGCTGACCCCGAACCTGCCCGAAGCCGCCGCGCTGCTGCACCAGCCGGTCGCGACAAATCGCGCTGACATGGCGGCGCAGGCCGAACGCCTGCGCGCGCTTGGCCCGGCCGCAGTGCTGGTCAAGGGCGGCCATCTCGACAGCGACGAGAGCCCTGACGTGCTTGCCACCGCCGCCGGCCTGCACTGGTTCGAAGCCAGGCGCGTGCCGACCAAGAACACCCACGGCACCGGCTGCACGCTCTCCAGCGCCCTGGCGGCCGAGCTCGCCAAGGGCGCCTCGGCGCGGGAGGCGGTCGCCATCGCGAAGGAATACCTTGCCGGCGCGGTCGCGGCTGCCGGAAGTCTCACCGTTGGCTCCGGCCACGGTCCGGTGCAGCATTTTCATGCGCTCTGGAAAGACGATATATAAGCACTCGCTCAGCGAACAAGCCGCCAATTGAAAACGGCCCGGCCTCCCGGGCCGTTTTTTCGTTCGGCACCTACTTTGCGTTGAAACCGCGGCGACTGCGGCGGGGCGTCCCTTTCTCTCGTTGAAAAACCTTGTTGACAAGCCCTGCCAGATGGCCAAATCTATGACACTAAAAGGGGATACATTCCGCAATAACGGAATAACTGGAGGAATGACAGGTGCCAGACCTGCTTGTGAGCTTGTATTCCACTGAGCTCGCCGACCTGAGACAGAAGGCCGGCGATGTCGGCGTCTCCATCCGCCCGGCCCTCCCCCCGGAACTGCATCTTATCGTCAGCTGGGTTCGCGAACAGTTCAGCGAGAACTGGGCAAGCGAAGTCACAGTCGCCTTCTCCCGTCAGCCCGTTGCCTGCCTGATCGCCGTCGACGGCGGCAAGCTGCTGGGCTTTGCCTGCTATGACACGACGGCGCGCGGCTTCTTCGGCCCGACCGGCGTCGACCCCGAAGCGCGTGGCAGGGGCATCGGGCTCGCCCTCTTTTCCGCCTGCCTTCAGGCCATGAAGACGCTCGGTCACGCCTATGCCTTCATCGGCGACGCCGGCCCGGTCGATTTCTACGCCAAGACCGCAGGCGCAATCGTCATCCCCGCCCCCGACAAGGGCATCTACGAAGGCATGCTGAGAAGCACGCCGAAATGACCATCTGATCCGGAGTTACAGAATTGTCCTCGACCCCGCTCGCCCTTTTCGTCGGCCTCCCGAATCCCACTATTTCGGATGATGAATTCGCCCTCTTTCGCGAAACCAATCCGCTCGGCCTGTTCGTCGGCCGGCGCAATCAGCGCGAGCCGGAACAGACGAAGCGGCTGATCGACCGCTTCCGCGAGGCCGTCGGCCGCGACGACGCGCCTGTCTTCACCGACCAGGAAGGCGGCCGCGTTCAGCATCTCGATGCCGGCCCCTGGCCGCTCTTCCGCAGTTTCGGCCAGTTTGCCGAACTTGCGCGCCGCGATTTCGATCTCGGCAAAAAAGCACTGCGCCTTTCCTCCCAGGCCATGGGCGCGATGATGACGGAACTCGGCCTTTCCAGCGGCTGCTCGCCCGTTCTCGACCTCGTCTTCGAGACGACGAGTGCGGTCATCGGCGCCCGCTCCTTCGGCCCAGATCCCGATTTCATCGCTGCCCTCGGCCGCGAGGTGGTCGATGGCCTGCTCGAGACCGGCAACATGCCCGTCATCAAGCACATTCCCGGCCATGGCCGCGCGACGCTCGACTCCCACAAGGAGCGTCCGGTGGTCGACGCCAGCCGCGAGACGCTCACCGCGACCGATTTCAGGCCCTTCGTCGCGCTGAAGGATACGCCCTGGGCGATGGTCGCTCATGTCGTCTACTCGGCCTATGACGCGGAGCTGCCAGCGTCCGTCTCGCCTGTTATGCACGACGTGATCCGCAAGGAGATGGGCTATGACGGCGTGCTGATATCAGACTGCATCTTCATGGAGTCGCTCTCCGGCACCCTGCCGGAACGCGTCAAACAGGTGCTCGACGCAGGCTTCGACATCGCGCTCCACAGCCACGGCGACATCCCGGAAAGCGAAGCCGCCGCCAAAGCCGCCCGTCCGCTGACGGAAGCTGCCCTGCAGCGGATCGCCGCCGGCAAGGCCCGCCTCGGCAATCTCAAGATCGATGTCCGCGCCGCCCATGCGCAAGTCGAAGACATGTTTGCAAGCGCGCTGGTCTCCTGACCGGCACGTCATCTCTCACCGCATAAGAAAAGGGGAATAACACATGAAAAAATATCTTCTCGCAGCCGCCGCCCTGACGCTGCTTTCGGGATCTGCCGTGGCGCAGACGATCCTGACGGCGAATATCGAGCCGGCGACGACCTGGGTTCGCAACTTCAATCCGTTCAACCAGACCTCGTCGCGCCAGTCCACGCTCGACTTCATCTACGAGCCGTTGGTCATCTTCAACCGCTTCGACAGCAACAAGCCGGTCTATCGCCTGGCCGAAAGCTTCAAACTCTCCGACGACCTGAAGAGCATCGATTTCAAGCTGCGCCCGAACCTGAAATGGTCGGACGGCAAGCCGTTGACCGCAGCCGACGTCAAGTTCACCTATGATTACCTGAAGAAGTTCCCGGCGCTCGACTTCGTCAGCATCTGGACCTTCATCACCGATATCCAGGCGGTCGACGCCCAGACGGTGCGCTTCACGCTTGCCAATCCGAGCTCGCTCGCCGCCGAGCAGATCTCGCAGCTGCCGATCGTTCCGGAACATGTCTGGAAGGACGTCGCCGATCCGGTCACCTTCGCCAACGAGACCCCTGTTGGCAGCGGCCCGCTGACGGAAGTGCCGCGTTTCACCGGCCAGACCTACGATCAGTGCCGCAACCCGAACTATTGGGATAACGAGCATCTGAAGGTCGATTGCATGCGCTTCCCGCAGCTTGCCGACAACAACCAGATGCTGACCGCAACGGCCGACGGCACGCTCGACTGGGGTGTCTCCTTCATTCCCGATATCGACAATGTCTACGTGTCCAAGGATCCGGCGCATTTCCACTACTGGTATTCGCCAAGCAGCATGGTCGCCTTCCTGTTCAACTTGGAAACGGCGAACGAGAACAACAAGAAGGCCTTCAACGACCTGAAGTTCCGCCGCGCCGTCTCGATGGCGCTCGACCGCAAGACGATGATCGACGTCGCCGGCTACGGCTATCCGACGCTGAACGAAGACCCCGGCCTGATGGGCGAGCTCTACAAGAGCTGGGCGGACCCATCCGTCAAGGCCGACTTCGGCAAGTTCGCAGCCTATGATGCCGACGCCGCCAAGGCCCTGCTCGACGAGGCGGGCTACAAGGACAAGGACGGCGACGGTTTCCGCGACAATCCCGACGGCACCAAGATCTCCTTCTCGATCATCGTCCCCAGCGCCTGGACCGACTGGATCGACACCGTCAACCTCGCCGTCGAAGGCATGCAGGCGGTCGGCATCGACGCCAAGATCGAAACGCCGGAGGAAGCCGTCTGGACCGGCAACCTCATCAACGGCACCTTCGATGCGGCGATCAACAGCCTGCCGGCATCGGCTTCGCCCTATTACCCCTACAAGCGCGCTTTCAGCGCTTCGGATAAGGGCAAGACCCGCTTCACCGCGCAGCGCTGGTTCTACCCGGAGGTCGAGAAACTCGTCACCGAGTTCACCCAGACCGCCGATCTTGCCAAGCAGAAGGACGCGATGAACAAGGCGCAGCGCATCGTCGCCGAAAACATGCCGATGATTCCGGTGTTCAACAATCCGAACTGGTATCAGTACAACACCAAGCGCTTCACCGGCTGGTCGACCAAGGAAAACCCCTTCGTCAATCCGTCGATCTCGCGGACCAATCCGGCACGCCTGCTGAATCTGCTCGCTCTCGAGCCGGTCAAGTAAGCATCACGATCTCCGGAAGCGGCGTAGAAAGCGCCGCTTCCGTCACGACGGAGTCCCCATGGCTTTCCTGCTTCGCCGCCTCGTCTTCTACATGGCAGCCTTCATCGCGGCAGCGACGATCAATTTTTTCCTGCCGCGGCTGATGCCGGGCGATCCGGTGCAGATCATGTTCTCGAGCGCCGGCACCGAATTGCCGCCGGAAAGCCTGCAGGCGTTGAAGCTCACCTTCGGCTTCGTCGACGGTCCGCTCTGGCAACAATATCTCACCTATCTCGGCAGCATCTTCACCGGCGATCTCGGCCGCTCGATCAAGTATTTCCCGCTGCCCGTCACCTCGGTGCTCGGCCATGCGCTCATCTGGACGGTCGGGCTGATGGGCACGGCCACCATCGTGAGCTTCGCGCTCGGCACCTTCCTCGGCATCGTCGCCGCCTGGCGTCGCGGCAGCAAGTTCGATGTCGTCGTCTCCGTCGGCGCGATTTTTGCCACCTCGGTGCCGGCCGTCGTCACCTCGCTGATCGTGCTCTTCATCTTCGGCTTCACGCTCGGCTGGTTTCCGAACGGTTATGCCGCCGACCCATCACTCGATCCGGCCTTCAGCCTGCAATATATCGGCAGCCTCGCCTATCATGGCATCCTGCCGATGGTGACGCTCTGCACCGTGCTGATCGGCGGCTTCACCGTCACCATGCGCAACAACATGATCAACCTGCTCGGCGAGGACTATATCGTCATGGCCCGCGCCAAGGGCCTTTCCGACCGGCATGTGATGCTCTGGTATGCGGCGCGCAACGCCCTGCTGCCGACCGTCTCCAGCCTTGCCATCGCCATCGGCACCATCCTCGGCGGTTCGCTGGTGACGGAGGTCGTCTATAACTATCCCGGCCTCGGCAATATTCTCTATCAGGCGATCCTCGCCCGCGACTATCCCGTCATCCAGGGCCAGCTCCTCATCATGACCGCGACCATGCTGATCGCCAATTTTATCGTCGACGTCAGCTATGTGCTGCTCGACCCGCGGCTGAAGGGAGCATGAGATGAAGAACCTGCTTCAAAACCGCAAGGCGCTGATCGGCCTCGTCATCATCGCTTTCATCGTCTTCGTCGCGATCGCAGCGCCCCTCCTGACGCAATACGACCCGGCCGCCCGCACCGGACGACCGCACCAGGCGCCGTCACTCGACCATATTCTCGGCACCACCCGCATCGGCCAGGATGTCTTCGCCCGGCTGATCTACGGTGCCCGCACCTCGCTTGCCGTCGGCTTCGGCGCCGGCCTGCTGATCACTCTCGTCGGCACGGCACTCGGCATCATCTCCGGCTATCGCGGCGGCAAGACCGACGAGATCATCAGCTTCTTCACCAATATGGTGCTGGTCGTTCCGAACCTGCCGCTGCTCTTGGTGCTTGCCGCCTTCATCGGCCAGGCAAGCCCCCTCGTCATCGCCCTCATCCTCGGCGCCACCTCCTGGGCCTGGGGCGCACGCGTCACCCGTGCCGAAACGCTCTCCGTCAAGCAGAAGGATTTCGTCAAATCGGCCGAGATGATGGGTGAGCCGCAATGGCGCATCATGACATTCGAGATCTTTCCCAACGTGATTTCTATCGTCGGCATCAATTTCATCGGCAGCGTCATCTTCGCGATCATCACCGAAGCGACGCTGGAATTCCTCGGCCTCGGCGATCCGAGAGCGATCTCCTGGGGCACCATGCTCTACAACGCGCAGAAGGCCTCGGCCCTTTCGGTCGGCGCCTGGTGGGATATTCTCACCCCCTGCTTCGCGCTCGCCTTCCTCGGCATCGGCATGTCATTGCTGAACTTCGCCGTCGACGAGATCGCCAATCCACGGCTGCGCACCGGCAATCATCTGAAGCGCTGGTCCCTGCTCGTCCGTTCCGGGGAGGGCCGCCTGTGACGCAGCCGCTGCTCTCGGTGAGGAATCTGACAATCGATTATATCGGCGAGGAAAAGGATTTCCGCGCCGTCAAGGATGTCAGCTTCGATATCGCACCCGGCGAGGTCTTCGGCCTCGCCGGCGAATCCGGCTGCGGCAAGAGCACCATCGCTTTTGCCATCAGCCGCCTGCACAAGCCACCGGCGCTGATCCGCAAGGAAAGCCGCATCCTGCTCGATGGCCGCGACGTGCTCAGCCTCGACCGGCAGGCGCTCAGTGCGTTCCGCTGGCGCGAGGTCGCCATGGTCTTCCAGAGCGCCATGAACTCGCTGAACCCGGTGCTGCGCATCGAGACGCAATTCTACGACATGCTACGCACTCACAAGAACATGAGCCGCGTGGAAGCCCGCGAGCGCACCGCCGAGATGCTGACGCTCGTCGATATCGCGCCGGATCGCATGCGCGACTATCCGCACCAGTTTTCCGGCGGCATGCGCCAGCGCATCGTCATCGCCATCTGCATGGCGCTCGATCCGAAGCTCGTCGTCATGGATGAGCCGACGACGGCGCTCGACGTCGTCGTCCAGCGCGAAATCCTGCAGCGCATCAACGAACTGCGTCGCAGCTTCGGCTTTTCCGTGCTGTTCATCACCCATGATCTCGGGCTGATGGTGCAGTTCTGCGACCGCATCGGTATCATGCTCGCCGGCAAGCTGGTGGAGCAGAACACGGCCGAGGCGATCTACAGGACGCCCAAGCATGACTACACGAAAAAGCTCTGGGCCTCCTTCCCCTCGCTGCATGGAGGAGTGCTGCTATGACAGACGCCATTCTCGCACTCGACCAGGTGACGAAGACCTTCGGCCATGGTTCCGGAGCCGTGCATGCGGCACGCGCCATCTCGTTTTCGCTGCATGCCGGGCGGGCGCTGGCGCTCGTCGGCGAATCCGGCAGCGGCAAGACCACCTGCGCCCGCATGGCGATGCGCGAATATCTGCCGACATCCGGCCGGATTCTCTACAAGGGCCGGCCTGTCGAGGCGGCGAAATCCGCTGAGATCGCCCGTTACCGCCGGTCGGTGCAGATGATCTTCCAGGACCCCTTCGCCTCGCTGAACCCTGCCCACACCATCGCCCATCATCTTCGGCGGCCACTGAAGCTGCATCGTCCGGAGATCAAGGGGGCCGAGATCGACGTCGCGGTCCGCGAACTGCTGCAGCGCGTCAGGCTCGATCCCGATCTCGTCGCGCCAAAATATCCGCATGAACTCTCCGGCGGCCAGCGCCAGCGCGTCAACATCGCTCGCGCCTTGGCCGTCAAGCCGGAGGTAATCGTCGCCGACGAACCGACCTCGATGCTCGACGTCTCGGTGCGCCTCGGCGTGCTGAACCTATTGAACGAGATGAAGCAGGAGATGAATCTCGGCCTGCTCTACATCACCCATGATATCGCCACCGCCCGTTACGTCGCCGAGGACATCGCCGTGATGTATGCCGGCCAGATCGTCGAATGGGGCAGCGTCGCCAAGGTGATCGACAATCCGCTGCATCCCTATACCCGTCTGCTGCTCTCGGCCGTACCCGATCCGGATGTCCGCTTCGACGACCCGAAGGCCCGGCTGAGGCCCGACGAGGTGGAGGACATCCGCCGCCGCTCGGCCGTGCCGCAGGACAACATCGTCGAATTCGAGCAGGATCATTTCATGCGGATGATCTGAGGCCGGCTTGCTGGCCTCATCTAGTGCCCTATGCTAGGGGACGGTCTCTTTCATATGAGGCAAAACCGTCATGCTGCCCTGGATCCAGCTCGATTCCGCGACCATTCCCGGTGAAGGCGGCGAATTGCGGCTGAAGCAGCGCGGCAGCGAATTTTCGATCATGCTCGGCGCCAATGAGCTGATGAACAGCCGTCTCAGCGGCTCGGAGGAAGCGCTGGCAACACTTTCCTGGGAACGAATCAAGGCGCACCCGAAGCCAAGGATCTTGATCGGCGGGCTCGGCATGGGCTTTACCCTGCGCGCTGCTCTTGCCGTCCTTCCCGAAGATGCCGGCGTCATCGTCGCCGAACTGGTGCCTGCCGTGATCGCCTGGGCACGCGGGCCGATGGCCGAGGTTTTCCAGGGCTGCCTCGACGACCCGCGCGTCGGCATCCATCAGGGCGATGTCGGCGAGGCGATCCGTTCCGGTAAAGGCGCCTATGATGCGATCCTGCTCGATGTCGACAACGGCCCTGATGGCCTGACCCGCAAATCCAACGACCGGCTTTACGATTTCGCCGGCCTTCGCGCCGCCCGCGAGGCGTTGCGCGCCGGCGGCGTGCTCGCCGTCTGGTCGTCCGGTCCGGACCCCGATTTCACGCGGCGTCTCAAGGACAGCGGTTTTTCCGTCGATGCGGTCAACACACGCGCCAACGGCAAACGCGGCGGCGCCCGCCACGTCATCTGGCTGGCGGTCAAGCCGGCGAAATGACGTTCAAGCAGAAGCAATCCTCCGGGCGGCATCGATGGCACGGCGAGCGCCGGAGCGCAGCTGCGCTGTCTCGGCACCGGCAATGACCAGATCGAAGCCGAATTTCAGCAGCTCGCCGGCCCGCTCGCCGTCCCCGGCGAAGGCGCAGGCGAATTTGCCGTGGGCGCGGCAGCGCGAAACCGCATGCTGCATGGCGCTGTCGATCTCGGCGGCGTTCGGTGCCACCTGGTCGCCGTTCGATAGGGCAATCGAAAGATCGGAGGGACCGATGAAGATGCCATCGATGCCGGCAACGCCGAGAATGTCGTCGATCGCCTCGAGTGCTGCCCGGGTCTCGACCATGGCGATGGCGACTGTGAGCGCGTTGGCGTTTTTCAGATAATCATCGGCCGACAGGCCGGTATGGTTCAGCGCCAGCGACGGTCCCCAGCTGCGGTCACCAAGTGGCGGGTATTTCGTGGTCTTGACGAAGGCTTGCGCGTCTTCGGCCGAATTGATCATCGGTGCGATGATGCCGGAGGCTCCGGCATCGAGCAGGCGCGAGGCGGAAGCGAAATCACCGACCGGTATGCGTGCCAGCGCCGGCTTGCCGGCAAGCCGCACCTGGGCGACGGCGTTCGCTGCCGAGGGCATGTCCCACATGCCGTGCTGCATATCCAGCACGATGGTGTCGAAGGCCTCCTGCGCCAGGTGATTGGCGAGCGTGGCGTCGGGAATACCGATCCAGGCGGAGATCATGCCGCCCTGGTGGTTCCTGATCCGTGCCGCGAAACCGTCGATTTCCGCTGCGCTCATGCCATTCTCCTCAGTTCATTGGCTCGATCAGAAGGGTTCACGGCCTCATCCTCTCCGGTGTAGCCGCGAAAGGACGATCATGATCACGACTCCCAGTCCCGCCAGGATGGCTCCCCAAAGGATCCAGATCGTTTGCCTGATCATGAAGCTGGACGACGGATAGGGAAAATAGCCACTTCCCTGGCCGATCCAGATCAGTCCGAAGATGATCATAAGCACTCCGAGAACATATCCGATCGTTCGCCACATGCTTCAGCCGCCTTCCCTATCGATTCGATCCCACAATGGCGACCGGCGTCGTTCATGACAAGGCTTCTCCTGGGCACAAACGTCGGCGTTGAGGCGTGGTGAGCCGCAAGGCTGCTGCTAGCCACCCAGATCGGCGGTGCATCCATGTGGCGCTTTTGAAATCCCGATACAGACCAGGAGAACGAGATACACCCGCCCACTTACCGAATGCCCTCTCTATTGCTCATGTTGCATAGATCGCTAGCAAGCCACGATCCAGTACGGGAGGAAGAACTCCATCGAATCTCGCAAATCCGAAGGAATCACAACTCGCTGAAATCACTCAATTCTTTTTGAGGCAGCCTCTCATGCGCTTCAGCAACACAGCCATGGTCATAGTGATTATTGCTGTACGCCCAATGAATGACTTTAGATTCGTGAAAATATCAATCACTATGAGTCGCGTACGATCCCAACTAACGAGTCCAAGGCCGAACCATATTGCTTGGCTTTTCTTTGGTCTCTGATGATGTTTCACGCGAATTCTGCTGGGTAGAGCACGCCGGACATTGCCGTGCTGGAGTTTGGATGAAAAAGGTGGCGCCATGACCCATATTGCACTTCGCTCCCTAGCCAAGGGACTGGGTTCCTTTGTCCTTCCGCAACTGCGAAATACGCACGTAGAAGGGGGCACTGCTTCTGCGCGCCACTGTTATGACCTTTTCTTTCGCCACTACGGTCACCTAGCGCCTTGGCTGAACGGCAAAAGACCTGAAGTATTGGTCGAGGTCGGCCCCGGAAGTTCGCTTGGCGTTGGGCTTGCCGCACTGCTTGCGGGCGTCGACACGTACATCGGGCTGGATTTGCAAGACCACCGGAGCATCGAGCACGATCTTGAAGTGCTGAACGGTTTGATTGAACTCTTCGGCGAGCGGGCCGCATTTTGGGATAACACCGTATCGGGCGACATCTTTTTTCCGCCGTCACCGACAAACTTCGCCTGGGATCGGATAGATGGGATCGTGCAACAGCGCCTCAGTGGGGAGGCAATCGACGCGCTGAAGGCGGACCTCGTGAATGGCAGCGAACGATTAAAGTTCGTCGCACCATGGACCGATTTCAACGTACTGCAGGCGGGTGTGGCTGACTGGCTGATGACGCATTCAGTCATGGAGCACGTGGACAACCTCGTTGATACCTATATCGCTATTGCCCGGTGGCTGAAGCCAGGAGGGTTTGCGACGCACCTGATCGACTTCCAATCTCACGGTCTGTCAAGCGACTGGAATGGGCACTGGATTTTGAGCGCGCCCACGTGGACGATGATGCGTGGACGACGACCCTACCTGATAAATCGGAAGTGGCGCAGCCATCACATCAATCTGATGCAGGAGAGCGGCTTCGAAATCCTTGCGGAACTCCAGTACATCCGTACGGACGGACTAGGACGGAAGGAATTTCGAACGCCGTTCACGTCAATGCCAAATGGTGACGAAAAAGTTGCGATGAGTTTCTTTGTGACGAGAAAAATCGGCTAAGAGTCGGACTCGAAAAGGCTTCAACTATACCCATATCTTGCGAGGCGTCTGGTGAGCATGCGGATGTGGAGATGGTTATCCGGGATAACCGCCGTCAGAGCCCTTCCGCCATGCGGCGCGGCTCGAGCTAGCCGACCTTCCCCGCCTCGTTCATCAGCCAGGTGCTGAGCTTCTCGCTGTGGGCGCTTGATGATCGCGGCGGTACCAGCCAGTAACCGCGGTCGGCCGCCTCCAGCGGCGGGCTGGCTTCCACCAGCATCCGCGCCTGGAGAAGCGTATCGACCAGCCCCATCCAGCCGATCGCCACGCCCTGCTCGCTCAAAGCGGCCTGGACGACCAACGAGTAGGTATTGAAGGTGATATCGCCGCGGTCGGCATGAGCGTCGCGGATGACCGAGAATTCGGTAAAATAGCTTTGCCAGTCGAACCAGGGAGATGGCATCGGCGTGTCGAGATGGATAAGGATCGCCTCGGCAAGCTGTTTCGGATTATCGAACGGGCCGTTACGATCGAGAAATCCCTGCGTGCAGACGGGCACGACCTTTTCCTGCAGCAGAAGCGATCCGATGGCGCTGAATTCGGCCCGCGTACCGAAAACCACCACCACATCTCCATCGTCACGAAAGCCGGGCTCAAGCCTCTGGGTCGCGACGATCTGTATATCCGTTTCCGGATGAAGCTGGCGAAAGCCATGCATGCGCGGAATCAGCCAAAGCGCTGAAAAAGCATAGTCGGTTCTCAGTCTGACGACCGGCCTTTGAGCCTCAGTGCGGAAGCTGCGCGCCAGGGCATCGATGTCGCCGACCGCCTTGGCGGCGACCTGGAAAAGCCGCTCGCCCTCCGCGGTCAACTCGACGCCGCGATGCTGGCGGCGCAGCAGGTTGACGCCGAACTGCTCTTCCAGCCGCCGGATCTGATAGCTGACGGCAGGCTGCGTAAGGCCGAGAGCTGCTGCCGCGGCCGAAAAGCTGCCGAGCCTTGCGACCTCCGCGAAGATGCGCATCCACCCAAGCTCAGGCCGGCGGTCTGACATAAAAATTCCTTTAGGCAACGATCGAAAAAAGCCAGCTTTACAAGCATGATGATACTGGCTTTGATAAGATCCGCAAATAGCAAGGGGCACCCCTCAGCAGGACGGCCTTTGAGGAGACAATGTCACATGGCGCGTCCGAATATCCTCATCCTGATGGTCGATCAGTTGAATGGCACTTTCTTTCCCGATGGCCCGGCCGATTTTCTTCATGCACCGCATCTGAAATCATTGGCCGAGCGTTCCGTGCGTTTCACCAACGCCTATACGGCAAGCCCGCTCTGCGCACCGGCGCGGGCCTCCTTCATGTCCGGACAATTGCCGAGCCGAACCCGCGTCTATGACAATGCGGCGGAATTCGCCTCTGACATTCCGACCTATGCGCATCATCTGCGCGCTGCCGGATACCAGACGGCGCTTTCCGGCAAGATGCATTTCGTCGGCCCCGACCAGTTGCATGGCTTCGAGGAGCGCCTGACGACCGACATCTACCCCGCCGATTTCGGCTGGACGCCCGACTATAGCAAGCCCGGCGAACGCATAGACTGGTGGTATCACAATCTGGGTTCAGTCACCGGCGCCGGGATTGCCGAGATCACCAACCAGATGGAGTATGACGACGAGGTCGCCTACCACGCCGCCCGCAAGCTGTTCGATCTCTCGCGCGGACACGACGAGCGTCCCTGGTGCCTGACCGTCAGCTTCACCCATCCGCATGACCCTTATGTCGCGCGCCGCAAATTCTGGGACCTCTATGAGGATTGCCCGGCACTTGACCCGGCGGTTGCGCCGATTGCCTTCGAGCAGCAGGACCCGCACTCGCAGCGTCTGATGAAAGCCTGCGATCACGACGCTTTCGACATCAGCGATGAGCAAATCAGGCGGGCAAGGCGCGGCTATTTCGCCAATATCTCCTATGTCGACGAGAAGATCGGCGACATTCTCGGCGTCCTGGAACGGACCCGCATGGCCGAAAACACGATCATCCTGTTCGCGTCCGACCATGGCGACATGCTCGGCGATCGCGGCCTCTGGTTCAAAATGAACTTCTTCGAAGGATCGGCCCGCGTTCCGCTGATGATCGCGGCACCCGGCTGGAAGCCCAAACGGATCGACCAGCCCGTCTCCACCCTCGACGTGACCCCGACGCTGGCGGGTCTTGCCGGGATCGATATCGCCTCGCTGAAGCCATGGACCGAGGGCGAGGATCTCGCAGCGCTTGCCGAAGGCACCGGCAGCCGCAGCCCTGTGCCGATGGAATATGCCGCGGAGGGTTCCGAAGCGCCGCTCGTCTGTATCCGGGACGGACGATACAAGCTCTCGCTCTGCGAGAAGGACCCACCGATGTTGTTCGATCTCGAGACCGATCCTAGGGAATTCGACAATCTGGCGGCAGACCCGGCGCATGCCGAGACCTTGGCAAGGCTTGTCGAACAGGCCGGGCGACGCTGGAACCTTTCCGATTTCGACGCAGCCGTGCGCGAAAGCCAGGCGCGCCGCTGGGTGGTCTATGCGGCGCTGCGCAATGGAGCCTATTATCCGTGGGACTATCAGCCGCTGCAGAAGGCCTCGGAGCGCTATATGCGCAACCACATGGATCTGAACGTGCTGGAGGAAAACCAAAGGTTCCCTCGCCAGGAATGAGCAAGAAGCGCTTCTGATTTAAGCCGTCTTGCGCGCCGGCGCCTTGCGCAGGAAATCCTCGATGAACGCCTTCTGCAGCAGGATGCCATCCCATTCATCCGGGAAGAAGGGCGAGTCGTAGATCAGCGTGAAGGGACCGGCGTAACCGGCCCTCTCGCACATATCCAGGCACGTGCGGTAATCCTCGGCATCGAGGCCGGTAGCGCCGTAATCGGCCTTGGCATGGCAGATTTCTGCCCGGCCCATGATGTCGGCAAGGCCTTCATATTTGACCGGCGCCGGCCAGTTGCCGAGGTCGCCGTTGAGGCCGACCTTGCCGTCCAGCCGGTCCAGCAGCCAGTTCATTTCGATCGGCGACGGCAGCAGATCGAACCAGTTCTCGACGACGACGCGCACGCCGCTGCCTTCCGCCTTTCCGGCCAGCCAGTTCAGATGATGGGCGGCGCGGGTAAGGTTTTCCTCCGTCGGCTTCTGCTTGCCGGCAATGACGCGCATCCTCTGCGCCCCGAGGGCTGCGGCGATGTCAATCCACTCCGCCATCCATTTGACATCGCGTTCGGCCGTCTCCGGATGGCTTGGATCACCGTCCTCGACCAGCAGCGTCTGGAAGAGCACGTTCGAGGCCGCCATTGCGTCACGCAATTCGCCTATATAGGCGGTATCGAGGCTCGTCAGATGAAAGGAACAGATCTCCAACCGGTTGACGCCGCGCGCCGAGAGCGCCGCCGGCACGTCGATCAGTGCCGCGGCGCCGGGGCCATAGGGTTCTTTCGCCGCAGCACTTTTGTCAGGATCTGGGCTATAGGCATAAACGGCGCCGAGCAGCCGATGCAGCGACCATGTCGAAACCGCGAAACGTCCGTTTTGCAAAACCTGCACTTGCTTTCCTCCGGGATCTCCTCATGCCATCAATGGCAACTAAATCCGGCAGGTTCAATTGCCAATTCAGGCAAAATCGTCGCGGATGACCGGCTCGGCGGCAAGAGCAATCCCCAGCAGCGCTTCATCGCGATGGGCGGTGGCCGAAAGCAGCAGGCCGACCGGCATGCCAGCCTCGCCGGTGCCGCAGGGAATGGAAACGCCGCACCAGTCGAGGAAATTGCCGAGCGCAGTGTTGCGCAACGTCTTGTTGTTCGTCGCGAAGAACAGCTCGTCATCCTGCTCCAGCGGTCCGATCGGTGGAGCGACATGGGCAACAGTGGGAAAGGCGAGCAGCCGATCGCCGACCAGGCGCTCGACATCGGCGATCAGGCGGCGGCGCGCCTCGAGGATCGCCAGGTAATCCGGCAGCGTCGTCTTGCTTCCGAGACGGGTACGCATGACGACACGATGATCCATCTTGTCAGCGTCCGGTCCGGCCAAGCGTTCGCGGTGAAGTGCGAAAGCCTCCGCCGTGACCAGCGGACCATATCTCGTCATCAGATCGAATATCTCGTCAAAGGCGGGAATGACGGTGCGGGCAACATGGGCGCCGGCCTTTTGAAGACGTTCCAAAGCGGCCTCGAACGCGGCGACGACGCCGGGTTCGGCGCCGTCGAAGACGACGTTTTCGGGCACGATGAGTTCCAGCCCTTGCAACGGGCGTTCAATGACCGCGGGCGCCGTCAATCCGCGCATCGCCGCATCGATCCAGACCGCGTCCCTGACGCTGCGGCAGAGCGGCCCCAACGAATCCAGGCTCTTTGCCAGCGGATAGACGCCTGCCATCGCGTGGCGGCCGCGTGGCGCCTTATAGCCGACGATGCCGTTGAAGGCGGCGGGAATACGCACCGAGCCGCCGGTATCGGTGCCCATGGCGACCGGAACCAACCCGGCCGCGACGACGACGCCGGCACCCGAGGACGAGCCGCCGGGAATCCGTGGGAGATCGGTGCCGCGCGGATTTACCGGCGTGCCGTAATGCGGATTGATGCCGAGGCCGGAAAAGGCGAATTCGCTCATATTGGTGCGCCCGACGGCGACCATGCCCGCCTGCTTGAGCAAAGCGACAACAGCCGCATCGCGCTTGGCCGGCATGTCCTTTGCCAGAACGACGGAACCCGCCGTCGTCGGCAAGCCTTCGATGTCGAAAAGATCTTTCCAGGCGATCGGAATGCCGTCCAGCAATCCAAGCGAGCGCCCTTCCCGCAGACGTCGCGAAGAAGCGCGCGCCTCCTCCATCCCCCGGCTTTCGAGCAGAGTGGTGAAAACCGCCTTGTCGGCATGGTTCGCGATGGAATCGAAAACCGCCTCGGCCACCTCGACCGGATCGGCCGCGCCACCTTGAATGAGGACCGAAAGTTGCGCGACCGACATGGCGCCGAAGGATTTGCTCATGGGACTATCCAGAAGAAAGATGTTCCTCTCTGGACTACCCCGGATCATTCCGGTGAACCAGAGCTTCACGATATTTTGCGTTTATTGGTACGATTTTTTGAACACTGCGTTTGAATATCGCCCCTTCAATTGCCACGATCGAAGACACACATGCTGCACGCATGCGGAAGCGGTTCGGCACGAGGGTGAGAGTTTGCTCTAGAGAGACCGGCGCCGCATGTGTTGCAGGAGTAATTAAAATGACAGATTGTGAAACTTTAAGCCGTCGCCAGGATATGGTGACCCTTCATGTAAAAGAGGACGAAACCGCCGGTTTAGGCGAGCGCGATTATGTGGAACATGTCCGCGCACAGAAACTTTCGGCCTTCGAACGCATTGTCGTGGTCGGAGCGCTGGTTCTCTTGAGCTTTGCGGGTTTTGCCGCATATTCTTCCGGCAATACAGACTCGATGACGACATCGGCCATTGCCGCCCCGGCCGGCGATAACATGCCGCAGCATCCGGCCTACGGCCATTGCCGCGACAGCAGCCCCTACGCTGAGAGGGTCTGCTAACAGGAAAGCCACCGCATAATTCCTTAAATCGGAATCGATTTAAGGATAAAATTATGCGGTAATTTAAAGTGCTACAGCGTCCTTTGCGCGTCTCAAAAGACGCACGGCGCTGTAGATCGCCGGGCATGGAGACCTTGAGCCCAGGCTGCATTGACAGCGGGAAGGGAAAAGAACCATGGCCGGTGATGTCGATTATAATCTCGATCGCTTCATCGATGCTCAGAATGGCGTCTATGAACAGGCGCTTTCAGAGCTGAAAGCCGGGCGCAAGACCTCCCATTGGATGTGGTTCATCTTCCCGCAAATCGCCGGCCTCGGCACGTCGGCGATGGCCGAAAAATATGCGATCCGCTCGGCCGAGGAAGCCGGCGCCTATCTCGCCGATCCCATTCTCTCAAGCCGGCTGCTGCGCTGTGTCGAGGCGATTCTGTCCGTCGGCGGCCGCTCGGCGCATGAAATTCTGGGCTCACCCGACGACCTCAAGCTACGCTCGTCGATGACCTTGTTTGCCGCGATCAGCGACCATGGTTCGCCCTTCCACCGGGCGATCGAGCATTTCTATCAGGGAAAATTCGACGAGCGGACGATAGAGATCCTTGGCGCGGATTAACGGCCCGGCCTGCTCTCCAGCGTAGCAATCTCCTCGGAGATCTCGCTCAACCGCTGACGTAGATCGATGTCGGTGCCATCATCGACCTCTTCCTCGCCGAAGCAATAGCGCGCATCATGAAGCTCCAGCTTGGCTTCAAGCTCGGCGCGTTTGTCATATAGGCGCTTGAGATAGACGTAGTTCATCTCCCTGCCTCCACATCGCCCCGGTGAGGGGAAAACGGCATGGAAGCGGTAAGGTTCCCCCCGCTGATAATTCAGCGATTGAAAGTGCTACTGCGTCCTTTGCGCGTCTGAAAAGACGCGCGGCGCTGTAGAGAGGGCGGTCAGGCGAAAGAAGCGATCGCCGCGTGGCAGGCCTTGGCGAAATGACCGCAGCAGCCGGCAGCGCCCATGGCCTGGCGGCTGACGCGGGCACCCTCGAGCAGCAGCGTCAACGTATCGGCAAGAAGCTGGGGTTCGCGCGCGCCGGCCGCCGAACAGAGCGCGGCCAAGCGATCACGCTGTTCGGCCTTGTGCCGCTCGATCATTTCGTGGGCGGGATGGCCCTCGCCCTTCAGCTCGATGGCGGCATTGGCGAGATCGCAGCCGGCGGGCTCGCCGTTCAGACACTGCGCCCGCAGTTCCACCCAGGCGTCCAGTTGGGCGCGCGGATTGCCGGGATAGGCCGCTTCCAGATCGCGCCAGATGGTACCCGCCTTTTCGGAGGCGCGGCGCAGCGTTTCGCAGACCAGTTCGTCCTTAGAGCCGAAATGCCGATACAGCGTCATCTTGTTGGTCAGAGCCGCGTCGGCAATGGCGTCGACGCCGATGCCGCGGATGCCGCGCTCGCGGAAAAGCTCCGAGGCGGTCGAGACGATACGCTCCCGCGGCGGGATGCGATCTTCTGGAACGGCTGCGGAGATTTCATTCGAAGTTTCTGATTTTTTTGCGGACGTAGTCCTTGACATCAATGTGACCGATCGGTAACAAATGCATTGTTACTTACCGGTAACACCACGAAACGCGAAAGTCAATGCCGAGGGCATGGCAGCGGAAAGTGGAACACGGGCGACCGCCCACGAAAGGAGGACAACCATGACAAAGACCAGAGATGACCTGACGATATCCGAAGCCCTTCGCGACCCCCTGATTGCCATGGTGTTGCGCGCCGACGGCGTGAAGCTTGAAGACTTCAAGCAACTCCTGGAAACGGCCGCCCGCAAGCGCGAACCGCGCTCGACTTTGGTGGGCAATATGATCGGAGCACTCGCAAACCGCGCCAATCTGCCGGCCATGCCCTGCTTCGGCTGACAAGCCGCCTGAATAGCTTGGGGATCTCTCCCTGCCCCCGTCAAGGGCTGCCGTCACAACCAGACGGCGGCCCTTGCCGCTTTAGAGGATCGGCTTGCCGCCGGTGACCGCGATTGTCGTGCCGGAGACGTAGCTCGACAAGGGATCGGCCAGCATCACATAAGCCGTCGCCAGCTCGGCCGGCTGGCCGGGCCGTTTCATCGGCACCTGCTTGCCGAAATTGCTGACGCTTTCTTCGGGCAGTGTCGAAGGGATGAGCGGCGTCCAGATCGGCCCCGGCGCCACCGCATTGGCGCGAATGCCTTTCTCGGCCAGAAGCTGGGCAAGGCCGGCGGTGAAATTCTGGATCGCGCCCTTGGTCGTCGCATAGGCAAGCAGCGTCGGGTTCGGACTGTCCGAATTGATCGAGGCCGTGTTGATGATGGCGCTGCCGGGTTTCATATGGGCGACGGCTGCCTTGGTCAGGTAGAACATCGAATGGATGTTGACCTTGAAGGTCAGCTCCCATTCCTCGTCGCTGATCTCGTCAATGCTCTTGAAGCTTGCCTGATGCGCGGCGTTGTTGACCAGAATGTCGATACCGCCAAGTTCCTTGACCGCCGTCTCGACGATCTGCCGGCAGTGGGCCGGATCCTGGATGTCGCCGCTGAAGAGAATAGCCTTGCGTCCAGCCTGCTCGACGAGCCGTTTCGTCTCATCGGCATCCTCATCCTCGTCGAGATAGGAGATCACCAGATCGGCACCTTCCCTGGCGTAAGCGATTGCCACCGCCCGGCCGATGCCGCTATCGCCGCCGGTGATGATCGCCCGCTTGCCTTTCAACCTGTCGGCGCCGCGATAACTCTCCTCGCCGTGATCGGGAATAGGATCCATCTGCGCGGTAAAACCAGGCATCGGCTGTTTCTGGGATGGAAAAGGGGGTGTCGGGTAATTTGGCATCATGACCTCCTGTGTTCAGGGGGCAAACTCAGGCTAAGACTTGTTGTTCCAGCGGTCTTGCGGCAGTTTTGTTTTCGGACTAAAATGACTAGAAAATTGGTCATCAAGAGGGTGTCATGGCGAGTGTTAATTTAGCGGAAGCCAAGGCCCATCTCAGCGAATTGCTCAATCGCGTCGAAGCTGGCGAAACCGTCGAGATTTTGCGCCATGGCAAGCCGGTGGCGCAGCTCGTGCCCGTCAAGACGCGCAAAAAGCCGGTCGATGTCGCGCGGCTGAAGGCATTGACCGCCTCGATGAAGCCGCCGGCCAAGCCGGTCGATTCCGCGACCTTCATCCGCGACATGCGCGACAATGATCGCTACTGATGCTTTATATCGACACATCAGTCCTCGTCGCCGCCTGGACGATCGAAACCCGCACGGACGACGTGCAGCAATGGCTGGCAGCGCGTCAATTCGAGGAGATCGCGGTCAGCGGCTGGACGATCACCGAATTTTCGAGCGCCATCGCGCTTAAGGCGAGAAACGGACAACTCGATCCGGACGATCGCAGCAAGGCTTTGGCGCTGTTCAAGGAGCTATGTTCGACGTCCTTCGAGCTCCTGCCCATATCGCGGTCGCACTTCATCGAAGCGGCACGAATGACCGATCAATTTAATATCGGTCTTCGCGCCGGTGATGCTCTGCATCTCGCTGTCGCGATCGGCAGCGACGCCACGCTCGTCACGCTGGACAAGGGGCTGGCAAAAGCTTGCAGCATCGTAGGTGCGCATTATCGGCTGTTATGAAGTGGACGATATCGTGGGTATCACTCAGCCTCCCATGCGATCAACCCACGAAATATTGCGATTTGCCATAGCGACCGCTATGCCATAGTAATGTAACATGATCGCAGTTTTCATGAGGTGCGTGGAATTGGACGGAAAAACATCATCCGCAGTTTACTCCGAAGATGAAGGCGTTGCCAGCGAGGCCGATGGCAAGGGGGCACGCCGCGCGCGTGTCAGCGGCATCGACCGGGCGCTTCAGGTGATCGATCATCTTTATGAGACCGGATCGCCCGCCGGCGTCTATGCGATCGCCAAGGCGGTGAAGGCGCCACTTTCGACCGTTTACGTCATCGTCGATGATCTCGTCGAGAAGAACATGCTGACGCGTCAGACGGACGGCTCGATCTGGCTCGGCGCGCGGCTCTACCACTACGGCCTTGCCTATGCACGGTCATTGGATTTCATGAGCATCGCCACCCACGAAATGCACGATCTCTGCCGCCAGGCCGGCGAAACCGTGCAGGTCTGCGGTCGCGACGGCGACTATATGCTGGTGCTCGCCATGGCCGACGGCCCGAGCCACTTCCAGGTCGCGTCCCGCGTTGGCACCCGGGTGCCGCTCAACTGGACGGCCTCCGGCCGCCTGCTCGTCGGCCACCTGCCCGAGCAGGAGCGCATCGAACTGTTCAAGCGCTGCGCCCGCTCTTCACCGACCGGCCGCGCCGAGATCGATCCGGGTACGCTGTCGGAAGCCGCCGGCAAAGCCTTCGAGTCGCGCTTGTCGATCCAGGCGGGGGAATCCGATTATGCGGTTGCCTGCATCGCCTCGCCGATCTGCGATCGCGATGGCCAGTGCGTCGCCACCATTTCCATCGTGCTGCCGGAACAGAAGGCCTTTTCCGACGAGAACCACTATACGGCCCATGTGCGTAGTTCAGCGGAACGGATCGAAAAGCTGATGGGCTGGCGCAACCGCTGAGCATTGCGCTTTTCAGCGGATCCTACCTGTAGGAATAGCCGTGGCTGTGGCGCACCAGCTTGCGCGCCCGCGGCACATAGCGGCTGGCGGCAAAGGCATCGGCGCCCATCACGGCATAGCGCGGCTCGAACAGCTTGTTGAGGACCGAGACGTCGCCGTTGGAATCCGTCGCCTCGAGATCGGAATCGACCAGATCGAAAACGGTGAATTCCGCTTGCGAGCCGACCGAAAGCCGGTTTTCCATCGACAGCTTGATGACGGATGCCGGCGCATGGGTGACGGCTTCCACCACCTTGTCGAAAGGCATGCCGACGCTGAGCAGCTTCGACATCGTCGTCGCCAGGTCCCAGACCGGGAAGTTCATCGAATGGCCGTGCAGGTCGGTCGAGATCGAGAACGGCAGAAGCCCGCGCGCAATCGCCGCCTCGGCGACCTTGAAGGAAAAGGAGGCGCCGCCATGGCCGATGTCGAGACGGATGCCCTCGGAGGCGCAGCGCTCGGCGAGATTGAAGAGGTCCTCGTCTTCCATGATGCTCGACCCGGCCTTGCCGTTGAAGCAGTGGGTGACGACGTCGCCGGGGCCGAGGATCTCGAGCACTTCGTCATAAAGCGCCGGCGGCTCGCCGACATGCACCATCATCGGCACTTTCAAAATCTTGGCGATCTTCTTGCCAAGCTTGACCGGCGTGACGCCCCAGGACCCGGTGATGACATGGCTGGCGCGCACCTTGATGCCGACGATGTGCTCGCTGTTTTCGGCATAAACTTCGAGGATGCGGTCGAGATCGATATCGCGGATATCCCGCAATTCCGCGACGCGGTTGCAGGCCACAAGACCGATCGAGCCGAGATTGAGGAAGGCCTTGATGCGCTCGCGCGAGGGCTCGATGATATATTCGCGGAAGCCATGAAAATTCGCCTCACCGGCCGAACCGGCATCGACCAGCGTGGTGACGCCGCGCTCGACGCCGCATTCGGAGGGACGGATGGAAATATCAGTGCCGCCGTGCCAGATATGCACGTGCAGGTCGACCCAGCCCGGCGAAATGAAGGCGCCCTTGCCGTCGATGCGCGTCACATCCTGCGAGACTGAAAGGGACGGACCGATCTCGGCGATCCTGCCGCCTGCATTGACGAGAATATCGATTGCCCCCTCGGATGTGCCCGCACCGAAAGCGATCGGTTTGACATTGGTGAGGAGAAGCGGCTTCTTCGCCTGGTCGCCGGGCATGACATGCATTCCTTTCGAAGTCTCGGACCGGGATCGCTTCTCGGTCATCCGTCTGCGGGTTGCTCTGGAAGAGTAATGAGGAAGCTAGAGATGGCGCCTCAGGGCACCGGGTCACCATAATTCCATAATTATGCTATATAAGTCTTTATAATAGAATAAAGCTGAGGACGCCGCTGTCAAGAAAAATGACGTGGCCGTCACCACTGAGGAAACGTAAGCGGTGCGTTCCTTCCGAAGCGCGCCCGTTTCGAAGATCCGATAAATTCGCGTTTGTTTTCAATCTCGAAGGATCGAATAGTCAAGCCGTTCCAGGTGATCCGGATCGGCGATGGCGTCGATCGCGGCGATCCTGCCATCGGCGATCGTCAGCGCCACCACCACGCGGAGTTGGCCCCCGATCTCGACGACGAATCCGAGCTCACCGTCGACGACGGCGATTTCTGCCGCCTGCGCCCGACCCTTGAAGGCTTCGGCCACGTGAGCTGCGCCGCGCATTTCGCCAATGGTGCCGAAGCGGGCCGCCGTCGCATCGGGCCGGAAGACGACGTCAGGGGCAAGCACCGCGATTAACGCCTCCAGATCGCCGTTGCGCGACGCCGTCAGAAAGGCCTCGGCGATCGTCCGCTTGCGGCCGAGATCGACATCAGGTGCCTCGTCCAAACCCTGCACCCGGCGGCGGGCGCGGCTCGCGAGCTGGCGGGCGGCCGCGGACGAGCGGCCGATGATCGGCGCGATCTCGTCGAAGGGCAGGTCGAACATGTCGTGCAGCACGAAGGCGACGCGTTCGGCGGGCGCCAGCGTCTGCAGCACGACGAGCAGTGCCAGACCGACCGAATCGGCAAAGGCGGCTTCGCGCTCGGGATCCTCCGTAGGATCGGCGATCCCGCCATGGGCGGGCACCTCCAGCGGTTCCTCGCGCCGGGTCTTGCGGGCGCGCAGCATGTCGAGGCAGATGCGCGCCACCACCGTCGTCAGCCAGCCGCCGAGATTGCCGACCCCTGTCGTATCCGTGCGGCTGAGCCGCAGCCAGGCCTCCTGAACGGCATCATCAGCCTCGCTGCGTGAGCCGAGCATGCGATAGGCTGCGGCCCTCAGATGCGCTCTGTTCGCCTCGAACTCATCGGCCAGCCATTTTTTCTCGTCCATTTGTCACATTCCTCCGCTGCGTTCCGTCAAAGCCATGACGAAGGAAACCCGGCCGATGTGACAGCGCCGGCGGATCGTCGAACAACAGTAAACGCATCAAGGAGACATACCATGCAGGAGAGAATGGGAAACCCCGCCCTCGTCCTTCCCGCGGCCATGCAGGCGCTCAATGCGCTCAGCAAGGTGCCGGTCGAAACCGGCCTTTCGCCGAAGCTGCTCGAACTCGTCAACCTGCGCGCCAGCCAGATCAACGGCTGCAGCGTCTGTGTCGACGGGCATCCTCGTATTGCAAAGAAGCTCGGCGAAACCGACGAAAGGCTCTTCGCCATCGGCGCCTGGCGTGACTCGCCCTATTTCACGGATGCCGAGCGGGCAGCCCTTGCGCTGACCGAGGCAGTCACCCGTGTCAGCGACCGCGCCGACCCTGTGCCGGACGATGTCTGGGACGAAGCGACCCGGCATTATGACGGTAGGAGCCTTGCGGCACTCGTCATCGCCATCGCCAATATCAATGTCTGGAACCGGCTGAACATCGCCACCCGCCAGATCGCCGGAGCCTGGAAGCCGTAAACGGCGGGACGCCGGCAGCGCGTCACCCCTGCGCTGCCGGCAACCATCATCCCTAATCAGCATGGCTTCAGGCCATGCGAAACAATCGGTCGTTCAGATGATGCCGCCGCCGCCGGCAGCGGATGCCGGGCGCTCGGCCGCCACCTTTTTGCGATAGCCGCTGGCGCGATAGACGGCGATCGGGTCGATCGCGCCGCTGGCCCTGCGTCGGGCTTCGGCGAGGATCGGCTCGACATCGGCGCGATAGGCGCGCTTCAACGTTTCCGATGCCATCAGCGCGTCGTTGTCGTCCTGGTAACCGGAGAGCGCCTTGCGGTCGACGAGCAGCGCCTGTGCATAGGCGCGGCGGATTTCGTTGGCGCTGTTGATCAGGCTTTCGATCGGGTCGGTGACATTGTGCGACTGGTCGATCATATGGGCCGGGTTGAAGTCATTGACGCCGCGCTGCTCGGCATCGACCAGTTCGTTGAAGACGAGGAACAGCCGGTAGGGATCGATCGCGCCGGCGTCGAGATCGTCGTCGCCATATTTCGAATCATTGAAGTGGAAACCGCCGAGCTTGCCGAACTGGATCAGGCGGGCGACGATCATCTCGATATTGGTGTTCGGCGCATGGTGACCGAGATCGACGAGGCAATAGGCCTTGGGGCCGAGCGTCTGAGCGATCAGGTAGTTGGTGCCCCAATCCTGCACGATGGTGGAATAGAAGGCCGGCTCGTACATCTTGTGCTCGGAGAACAGCTTCCAATCATCAGGCAGTGCCTTGTAGATGTCCGCCATCGAGGCGAGGTAACGCTCGAAAGCCTTGGTGAAATGGCTCTGGCCGGGGAAGTTCGAGCCGTCGCCGATCCAGACCGTCAGTGCCTTGGAGCCGAGCGCCTTGCCGGTTTCGATGCATTCGAGATTGTGCTCGACCGCTTGCGCCCGTGTTGCCGCATCGGTGTGGCTGAGCGAGCCGTATTTATAGGAATGGGCCTGGCCGGGCGCATCGGAAAAGGTGTTGGAATTCATCGCATCGAAGCCGAGGCCGAGCGCATCACCCTTGGCCTTCAACTCCCTGGCGTCGGCCTTGTCCCAGGGAATATGCAGCGAGACATTCGGCGTCGCCTGCGTCAGTTGGTTGATGACGGCGCAATCGTCGAGCTTGTCGAAGATGCCGCGCGGCTCGCCGGTGCCGGGGAAACGGGCAAAACGCGTGCCGCCGGTGCCGACGCCCCAAGAGGGAACGGCGACGAAGAATTCCGCAACCTTCCGGGTGACTGCTTCGATATCGACGCCGCGACGGGCAAGCGTCGCGCCCAGTGCCTCGTAATCGGCTTTCAGCGCTGTTGCCCGCTTGTCGTTATCCGTCGCAACCAGATCCTGCGCGATCCTGAATTCGGCCATTTCTTCCTCCCGATTGTTTCTTTCTTCCCTTCTCCCCAGCGGGGAGAAGGTGGCCCGAAGGGTCGGATGAGGGGGCGGCCGGGTAGGACATTAATGGTCCTTCGCTGCCCCGCCCAGAACACGCATCGCTTCGCTCTGCGTCCCCTCATCTGCCTGCCGGCATCTTCTCCCCGCCGGGGAGAAGAGCGACCCTCTTACCGCGTAAAACTCTGCACATTGCCGGCATCGACATTGATAATGTTGCCGGTCGATTTTGCCGAAAGGTCCGATGCGAGGAAATAGATCGCCTCGGCGATATCTTCCGGAAACACGTTGAGTTTCAGCATCGAACGCTTGCGGTAATGTTCCTCGAGATCGTCCACCTCGATCTTGGACGAGGCAGCGCGCTGCTCGCGCCATTCGCCGCTCCAGATCTTCGAGCCGCGCAGGACAGCATCCGGATTGACGGTGTTGACGCGGATGCCGGCATCCGCGCCTTCCAGCGCCAGGCAGCGGGCGAGATGGATTTCGGCAGCCTTTGCGGTGCAATAGGCAGATGCATTCGGCGAGGCGGCAAGACCATTCTTCGAAGCGACAAAGATAACGTTGCCGCCGAGCGCCTGACGGCGGTACAGGCGGAACGCTTCGCGCGAGACGAGGAAATAGCCGGTCGCCAGAATATCGATATTGCGGTTCCACGTCGACAGCTCGGTGGCTTCGATTGGCGCGGACGAGGCAATGCCGGCATTCGAGACGAGGATATCGATGCCGCCGAATTCAACGCAGGCTTCCGCGAAGGAGGCGATCACCGCATCTTCCTTGGTGACGTCAAGCCGAACGCTGCGCACGGCGTCAGCGCCATAACTCTTGACGAAATCGGCTTCGGTGCCCTCGAGTGCTGCCTGGTCGATATCGGCAAGCACCACACAGGCACCTTCGCCGACGAGGCGCGCGGCCGTCGCCCGGCCGATGCCGCCGGCGCCGCCGGTGACGAAGGCGACGCGGCCGGCAAGGCTCTTCGGCTTCGGCATGCGCTGCAGCTTGGCCTCTTCGAGCAGCCAGTATTCGATATCGAAGGCCTCCTGCTCCGGCAGGCCCTGATATTCCGAGACCGTCGAGGCGCCGCGCATGACGTTGATGGCGTTGACGTAGAATTCGCTGGCAATACGAGCCGTCGCCTTGTCTCGGGCAAAGGACAGCATGCCGACGCCAGGAACGAGGAAGATGACGGGATTGGCATCGCGGATGGCGGGCGAATTGTCATGCTTGCAGTCGTTGTAATAGCGGGCGTAGTCGGCGCGGTAATCCTCCAGCGCCTTGTCGAGACCGGCAACGATCGCGTCGACATCCGGCTTGGCCGGGTCGAAATCGACGATCAGTGGGCGGATCTTGGTGCGCAGGAAATGATCCGGGCAGCTGGTGCCGAGTGCGCCGAGCGGGCGTAGATCCCGGGAGTTGACGAATTCGAGCACAGCGTCCTGATCGTCGAAATGTCCGAGCTTGCGCTCCTGCTTGCCGATGCGGCCACGGATCTCCGGCATCAGCCGGGCGGCGATGGCGCGGCGTTCGGCGACGGCCAGGCTCTCAGTGAGCGCACCGCCGAAAATCGTCTTGCCCTCGGTCTTTTCGGCAAACCAGACGATCGCCTTGTTGATGATGTCGAGCGTCAGCTCGTAGCAGGCCTTGGCGTCATCAGCCCAGGTAAAGAGGCCGTGGCTTTCGAGCACGACACCCTTGGCATTCGGATTGGCGGCGACGAATGCGCCAAGGTCGAGGCCGAGCTGGAAGCCAGGACGACGCCAGGGCAGCCAACCGATCTCGTCCCCGAAGATCTGCTGCGTCAATTCCCTCGAATTCTTCGACGCGGCGATCGCGATGATCGCGTCAGGATGCATGTGGTCGACATGGGTGAAAGGCACGAAACCATGCAGCGGCGTGTCGATCGAGGCGGCACGGGCGTTCAGGTTGAAGGTGCAGTGCGGCAGGAAGCCGACCATGCGGTCCTCGTCCTCGACGCCCTTGTAGATGCTCTTCAGCGATTCCAGCTTGTCCTGGTAGAGCGTCGCGAAACCGTCGAGCTTGATCGTGCCGACATCGCCGCCCGATCCCTTGACCCAGAGTACCTTGACCTTGCCGCCGGTCAGAGGATCGGTTTCCAGCACCTTCGCCGAGGTGTTGCCGCCGCCGTAATTGGTGATGCGCTTGTCGGCGCCGAGCAGGTTGGAGCGATAGAGCAGCTTGCCAGGCTCATCGAGGCCTGCCGCGTAAGCATCATCCCACCGGTTTTCCAGAAGCCGGACGTTCGCCGCCATGTCATCCTCCCATATGAAATCTTCATCGGGACGCAAAGTTCGCGCCCTTTTCGCTGACGGTATCGCTCATCAAAACGCAGCTTGTCAATCGAAAACGATCAAATTCGATTATTGTGCAGCGCAATATGAAAATTTATGATCGTTTTTGATTGACACATTGTCATATGTGCGAAATAAACGATTAAAGGAGGAGCCCCATGCACGAACGCGAACGCCATCGCATCATTCTGAGCGCCGTTCAGGAAAAGTCCGTCGTGACGGTTCAGGATATTTCCGAACTGACCGAGGCTTCCGAGGCGACGATCCGGCGCGACATCGCGGCTCTTCATGTTCAGGGCAAGATCCGGCGCGTGCGCGGCGGCGCCGAGGCGGTGCATCCGCCGCAGCTCGGCAATCTCGCCGGGCGTCCCTTCCGGGTGTCGGAATCGGTCAATATCGACAAGAAACGCGCAATCGCCCGCCAGGCAGTCGAGCTTTGCGATCCCGGCGACGCGATCATCATCAACGGTGGCACGACCACCTTCCAGATGGTGCATTTCATGGCGGCCCACCGCCTGCAGGTGATGACCAATTCCTTCGCGATTGCCGAACATCTGGTCAAGCATTCGAAGAACACGGTGACGGTGCCGGGCGGCGCGATCTATCGCGAGCAGAGCCTGATCCTCTCCCCCTTCGACAACGACGCGATCCGCAATTTCTACGCCCGCCGTTTCTTCATCGGTGCGCAGGGCGTCGGCCCGCTCGGCATCATGGAAGCCGACGCGCTGATCATCCAGAGCGAGCAGAAGCTGATGCATCAGGCCGACGAACTGGTCGTCATGGCCGATTCCAGCAAGTTCCATCGCCGCTCGAGCCTCATTCTGTGCCCGCTCGAGCGTGTGTCTACGATCATCACCGATGACGGCATTCCAGAGGAAGCCGTCAGGATGATCGAGAATGCCGGCATCAGGCTCATTGTCGCGAGCCCGGTCGCCCAGGCAATCAAGGAGGATTCCTCGTCGGTCGCATAAGGCGCCGGCCAGGTGTGAAGAGTGTCAATCAAGTGGGAGGATGAAAGCATGAAACTCGCAAAGAAACTCGCAATCGGCGTGGCATTTGCCGTCGCCATGATGGCCGGCACGGCAAGTGCCGCCGACATCAAGATCGGTCTCGTCGTCAAGTCGCTCGGCAACGGCTTCTTCGATGCTGCCAACAAGGGCGCGCAGGAAGCGGCCAAGGAACTCGGCGGCGTCGAGGTCATCTATACGGGTCCGACGACGACGACGGCCGAAGGCCAGATCGAAGTCATCAACTCGCTGATCGCCCAGGGCGTCAGCGCCATCGCCGTTTCGGCCAACGATCCCGACGCGCTCGTTCCGGCGCTGAAGAAGGCTACACAGCGCGGCATCAAGGTCATCTCCTGGGATTCCGGCGTCGCGCCTGAAGGCCGTATCCTTCAGCTCAACCCGTCGTCCAACGAGTTGATCGGCAAAATGTGCCTGACCCTCGTCAAGGACCATCTCGACGGCGGCAAGGGTGACTTCGCGATCCTGTCGGCAACGACCACCTCGACCAACCAGAACATCTGGATCGACCAGATGAAGAAGCAGCTCAAGGATTTCCCGGGCCTCAACCTCGTCACCACGGTCTATGGCGACGACCTCTCGGACAAGTCCTACCGTGAAGCCGAGGGCCTGCTGAAGGCGAACCCGAACATCAAGGTCATCGTCGCTCCGACGACGGTCGGCGTTCTCGCCGCGTCGAAGGTCGTCGAAGACAAGGGCCTTGTCGGCAAGGTCTACGTCACCGGTCTTGGCCTGCCGTCCGAAATGGCCGGCGCGATCAAGTCGGGCGCGACGAAGGAATTCGCCATCTGGAACCCGATCGATCTCGGCTACTCCGCAACGCAGATCGCCTATCGCCTCGTCAAGGGCGAGACCGACGGCAAGCCGGGCAGCGAGATCGAGGCCGGCCGCATGGGCAAGATCAAGGTCGGCGACAACGGCGAAGCCGCCATGGCCGATCCCTTCGTCTACAACGCTACGAACATCGACCAGTTCTCCAAGGTCTTCTGATCCAAGCCGACGCATAAAAGCCCGGCGGTCTGATGGCCGCCGGGATTCTCATTCGACACTGGTAGAAGCTCGATGAACGCTGCCTTTCAACAAACCGCCACGGACAGCAAAACCGGTGATGCGCCCGCCATTCTGGAAATGCGCGGCATCTCCCAGATCTTCCCGGGCGTGAAGGCGCTCGACAATGTCAGCATCGCGCTGCATCCGGGCACGGTGACCGCGCTGATCGGCGAAAACGGCGCCGGCAAATCGACGCTGGTCAAGATCCTGACCGGCATCTACAGGCCGAATGAAGGCGAGATCCTCGTCGATGGCCAGCCGGTGACCTTTGCCAGCGCCCAGGCCGCAATCGATGCCGGCGTTACCGCCATCCATCAGGAAACCGTGCTGTTCGACGAGCTGACGGTTGCCGAAAACATTTTCCTCGGCCATGCGCCGCGCACGCGTTTGCGCACCATCGACTGGCAGGCGATGAACAGCCGCGCGAAGGCGCTGCTGACCGCGCTCGAAAGCAATATCGATCCGACGATCCGGCTGAAGGACCTCTCGATCGCGCAGCGCCATCTGGTGGCGATTGCGCGCGCTCTGTCGATCGAGGCCCGCATCGTCATCATGGACGAACCGACGGCAGCCCTTTCCCGCAAGGAGATCGACGATCTCTTCCGCATCGTCCGGGGCCTGAAGGAAAAGGGCAAGGCGATCCTCTTCATCAGCCACAAGTTCGACGAGGTGTACGAGATCGCCGACGATTTCGTCGTCTTCCGCGACGGCCGCGCCGTCGGCCAGGGCCGGCTCAAGGAAACGCCGCAGGACGAGATCGTCCGCATGATGGTCGGTCGCGACGTCGAGAATGCCTTTCCGAAGGTCGATGTCGCCATCGGCGGCCCGGTGCTCGAGATCCGCAACTATAGCCACCGCACCGAATTCCGCGACATCTCCTTCACCCTGCGCCAGGGCGAAATTCTCGGCATTTACGGGCTGATCGGCGCCGGCCGTTCGGAACTGTCCCAATCGCTCTTCGGCATCACCAGGCCGCTCTCGGGCACCATGATGCTCGAAGGCCGCGAGATCACCATCCATTCGCCGCAGGATGCGATCCGGGCCGGCATCGTCTATGTGCCGGAGGAACGTGGCCGCCACGGGCTGGCGCTGCCGATGCCGATCTTCCAGAACATGACGCTGCCCTCGCTCGCCCGCACCTCGCGCCGGGGCTTCCTCAGGGCGGCCAACGAATTCGCGCTCGCCCGCAAATATGCCGAGCGGCTGGACTTACGCGCCGCTGCCCTTTCCGTCCCGGTCGGCACGCTCTCCGGCGGCAACCAGCAGAAGGTCGTCATCGGCAAATGGCTGGCGACGGCGCCGAAGGTCATCATCCTCGATGAACCCACAAAGGGCATCGACATCGGTTCGAAGGCGGCCGTGCACGGCTTCATCAGCGAACTCGCCGCCGAGGGCCTGTCGATCATCATGGTCTCGTCCGAACTGCCCGAAATCATCGGCATGTCGGATCGCGTCCTGGTGATGAAGGAAGGTCTCGCCGCCGGAATTTTCGACCGCGCCGACCTGTCGCCGGAAGCGCTGGTGCGCGCCGCCACCGGCAATGCATGAGGCCCGCAATGCATAAGGCCCAGCAATTCATAAGGTAAGAGCATGGCAAGACTGATCAGAAAACGCGAAACCCTGCTGTTCCTCATCATCGTCGTGATGATCGCGATCTTTTCGACGCGCGCTGCCGATTTCGCAACGCCGGAGAATCTCGCCGGCATTTTCAACGATACCTCCATCCTGATCATCCTGGCGCTCGCGCAGATGACGGTCATCCTGACGAAATCGATCGACCTGTCGGTTGCCGCCAATCTCGCCTTCACCGGCATGGCGATCGCGATGATGAATGCCGCCTATCCCGATCTGCCGCTCGTCGTGCTCATCCTTGCCGCGATCGTCATCGGCGCCTGCCTCGGCGCCATCAACGGCCTTCTCGTCTGGGCGCTCGAAATTCCGCCGATCGTCGTGACACTCGGCACGCTCACCATCTATCGCGGCATGGCCTTCGTACTGTCGGGCGGGGCGTGGGTCAACGCCCACCAGATGACGCCGATCTTCCTGTCGGTGCCGCGCACGCCGATCCTCGGCCTGCCCGTTCTCGGCTGGGTGGGGATCGTTATCGTGCTGCTGATGTATGTCCTGCTCCGATACACCCAGTTCGGCCGCTCGGCCTATGCCACCGGCGGCAATCCGACCGCGGCCGTCTATGCCGGCATCGATACGGGCTGGACGAAATTCCTGGCCTTCGTTCTGTCGGG
This sequence comes from Rhizobium sp. P1_B8, assembly GCF_056406515.1. NCBI lineage: Bacteria > Pseudomonadati > Pseudomonadota > Alphaproteobacteria > Hyphomicrobiales > Rhizobiaceae > Rhizobium > Rhizobium sp. P1_B8. Next base: position 50,313 of record NZ_JBFTZZ010000011.1, read on the forward strand.
CGCGCTGGCCGGTCTTGCGAGTTATCTCTGGGTGTCGCGTTATGCTGTTGCCTATGTCGATATCGCCAACGGCTTCGAGCTCGACAGCGTCGCGGCCTGCGTTATCGGCGGCATCTCGATTGCCGGCGGCGTCGGCTCGGTCGCCGGCACCGTGCTCGGCGCGCTCTTCCTCGGCGTCATCAAGAATGCATTGCCGGTGATCGGCATTTCACCCTTCACGCAGATGGCGATCTCCGGAACCGTCATCATTCTCGCCGTCGCCTTCAACGCCAGGCGCGAGCGCAACCGCGGCCGCATCATCCTGCGCGACCGCGCCGCGGCCGAGATCAGAACGGAGGCCGCAGCATGAGCACCGTGTCCACACACGAAAAGCGGGTCATTCCCGACCGCCTCGGCACACCCTTCCGCCGCATCCTCGCGAGCTGGGAAGTGCTGCTCTTTGCCGTCGCCGTGCTGATCTTCATCTTCAATTCGCTCGCCTCGCCCTATTTCCTCGATGCCTGGAATCTCTCGGACGCCACCTTTAACTTCACCGAAAAGGCAATGATCGCCTTTGCCATGGCGCTGCTCGTCATATCAGGCGAGATCGACCTCTCGGTCGCTGCGATCATCGCGCTCGCCTCGACGGCAATGGGCGCGGCAGCGCAGGTCGGCATCGGCACACCGGGCCTGGTCGCGATCGGCATCGGCACCGGCCTTGCCTGCGGCATCTTCAACGGCGTTCTGGTCTCGGTGCTGAAACTGCCGTCGATCGTCGTCACCATCGGCACGATGAGCCTTTTCCGCGGCATTTCCTATATCGTCCTCGGTGATCAGGCCTATGGCAAATACCCGGCTGATTTCGCCTATTTCGGCCAGGGCTATGTCGTCTGGGTATTCTCCTTCGAATTCGTGCTCTTCATCGTGCTGGCGATCCTCTTCGCCATCCTCCTGCATGCGACGAATTTCGGCCGGCAGGTCTATGCGATCGGCAACAACGACTTCGCCGCCCGCTTCTCCGGCATTCCGGTCGAGCGCGTCAAATTCATCCTCTTCCTGTTGACCGGCGTCATGAGCGGCGTTGCCGCCGTCTGCTTGACCTCACGCCTCGGCTCGACCCGGCCGTCAATCGCCCAGGGCTGGGAACTTGAGGTCGTCACCATGGTCGTGCTCGGCGGCATCTCGATCCTCGGCGGCTCCGGCACCATCGTCGGCGTCGTCATCGCCGCCTTCGTCATGGGTCTCGTCACCTTCGGCCTCGGCCTGCTGAACGTGCCAGGCATCGTCATGTCGATCTTCATCGGCCTGCTTCTGATCATCACCATCGCCATCCCGATCATCGCCCGCCGCATCAAGGTCATGAGCTCCCGATGACTTTAGAAAAACACGCCTTCAAAATGCAGCTCAATCCGGGCATGGAAGCCGAATACCGCAAGCGGCATGACGAGATCTGGCCGGAACTGGTCGATCTCCTGCACAAGTCAGGCGCCAGCGACTATTCCATTCATCTCGACCGCGAGACCAACACGCTGTTCGGCGTGTTGACGCGGCCCGCCGACCATACGATGGCAAGCCTGCCGGACCATCCGGTCATGAAAAAATGGTGGGCGCACATGGCCGATATCATGGCGACCAATCCCGATAATTCGCCGGTCCAGAGCGACCTGGTCACCGTCTTCCATATGCCATGAACGCCACCTCTTATCGCCGCATCGCCGTCCTCGACATCGGCAAGACCAATGCCAAGGTGGTCGTGCTCGACAGCGAGACGGGCGCCGAGGTCGCCGTCCTGAAACGGCCGAATATCGCGATCAAAACCGGTCTCTATCCGCATTACGACGTAGAGGCCCTCTGGTCCTTTGCGCGCGATGCGCTGAAGAGCCTTGCGCGCGAGCCCGGCTTCGACGCCATTTCGATCACCACCCATGGCGCCTCCGCAGCACTCCTTGCCCGGGACGGCACGCTTGCCATGCCTGTCATCGACTATGAACATGAATATCCGCAGGAAATCCGCGACGCCTATACGCGGCTGCGCCCCTCCTTCGACGAAACCTTCTCGCCGCACCTCGCGATGGGCCTCAACGTCGGCGCGCAGCTGCACTACCAGAAGACCGCCTTTCCCGAGGAATTCGCCGAGGTTGCGACCATCCTCACATATGCGCAATATTGGACGGCGCGGCTGACGGGTGTTGCCGCCAATGAGCTGACCTCGCTCGGCTGTCATACCGACCTCTGGAACCCGAGGGCCGGCAGCTATTCCTCGCTCGTCGACAGGCTTGGCATTCGCGACCTCATGGCGCCGATCCGATCCGCCTTCGATGCGCTTGGCCCGGTTCTTCCCGACATCGCCGCAGAGCTCGGCCTTACCGCACCCGTGCCGGTCTATTGCGGCATTCACGATTCCAATGCCTCGCTGCTGCCGCATCTGGTGCGTCGCGAAGCGCCCTTTGCGGTCGTCTCCACCGGCACATGGGTCATCAATTTCGGCGTCGGCGGCGATCTCGATCATCTCGACCCGAAACGCGATGCGCTCGCCAATGTCGATGCCTATGGCCGGGCCGTCCCCTCCTCGCGTTTCATGGGCGGGCGGGAATTCGAAATTCTTTCTGCCGAGATCGGCCCTATCGACGAAAAAGCCGTCGAGGCGGCAATCGGCCCGGTCATCGACAAAGGCATGATGCTCCTGCCGAATATCGCGCCGGGTTCCGGGCCTTTTCCCGGAAAGGTAAGCCGCTGGATCGGTGCTGAAGAGGCAAGCCGCGAGGAGCGCTCTGCCGCTGCCTGCCTCTATCTCGCCTTGATGACCGATGCCTGCCTCGGACTGATCGGCGCCAAAGGCCCTGTTATCGTCGAAGGCCCATTTGCCCTGAATGGGACCTATCTCACGCTGCTGGCCGCCCTAACCGGCCGCGAGGTCATGGCCCTTCCTGGCACAACCGGCACCAGCCAGGGGGCCGCTCTTCTCACCGGCATCCGGCCGGTGTCGGGTGCCGAGACGCATGTTCCGCCGACTGATATCCCGGGGCTGGCCGCCTATCGCACCCGCTGGTACGCGGCGATGGAATAGGAGTCTTTCCAAAAGCGGCCTTGTTCGTCCCTGCCTTCTCGCTAGAACAGGATGATTTTAGGCCGGGTCGGCCTAAAATCTGAATCCTGTTCTACATTATATAGTTAGAGCATGATGTCGTCCGAAAACCGCTCACACTTTTCGGCATCATGCTCTAGTGTGGCACCTCGAAAATCAGGTCGAGGAGATAGCATGACAGAGACATTCGATCCGCGCACGGTTGCAGCCACGCTTCACAGCCTGCGCCAGGCCGGCAGGCAGGAGGCAACGGACACTTTCCCGCTGCCAGCCGATCTCCATCAGGCGATGGAGGCGCAGAAGTTGCTCACCGCTGCAGACAGTATTTCAAGCAACGCCTGGAAGGTGACGGTCTCGCCGCAGGGCCAGGCGGTCACCGCTCCGCTGCATCCCTATGCCGAAGCCGTCTCGGGCGCTGACATTCCCTGGTATCCGGGCCTGAAATTCGAAACCGAGATCGCCGTCCGTCTCGGCAGTGATCTGCCGGTCCGCACAGGCGTTCCCTACAGCCGCGCCGACGTGGTCAAGGCGATCTCCGCTGTCCATCTCGGCGCCGAGCTGCTGGTGAGCGCGGTTAGGGAAAGCGGCAGCGTTTCCTTTCTACTGTTCGTCGCCGACCGCCTCGGCAATAGCGGCTATGTGCTCGGTCCGAAGCTCGAAAAAAGCGTTGTCGACACCGTCGGGGGAACGCCGCTCAAGGTCACTCATGCCGGCCGCACGATCTATGATGGTCCGGCACAGCATCCGAAGGGCGACGTTCTCACCTGGCTCGTCGATTACGCCAATGATGGCTTGCGCCCCGAGACATCGCTGAAGACGGGTGCGCTCATCACCACAGGCACGTTGAGCGGCGCGATCGAACTGACCGAACCCGGCGAGATCGACATCGAACTCGGCAATAGCAGGCTCAGCTTCTCGGTATCGAAGGGTTGACTTGACCCCGTGGCGCTTAAGCCTTCTCGCGGAACATCTCGATGATGGCGGAAAAGTCCCTTCCGCCATTACCCTGCTTCTCGAAGAGCGCGAAAAGCTGCGCTGCTTCCGCGCCGAGCGGCGTGGACGCGCCACTCGCCAGCGCCGCCTCCTGCGAAAGCCTGAGATCCTTCAGCATCAGGGCTGCGGCAAAGCCCGGCCTGTAGTCATTATTCGCAGGCGAAGTCGGCACTGGTCCGGGCACCGGGCAATAGGTATTGATCGACCAGCACTGGCCCGACGAGGTCGAGGCAACGTCGAACAGCGCCTGATGCGAGAGCCCAAGTTTCTCGGCGAGTACGAAGGCCTCGCAGACGCCGATCATCGAAATGCCGAGGATCATGTTGTTGCAGATCTTCGCCGCCTGGCCGGCGCCGGCCTCGCCGCAATGGACGATCTTCTTTCCCATCGCCTCGAGGATCGGTTTTGCCTTGGCGAAGGCCTCTTCCGAGCCGCCGGCCATGAAGGTCAGCGTGCCCGCGGTTGCCCCGCCCGTGCCGCCGGAGACGGGGGCGTCGAGCGACAGGCAGCTCGCGGCCTTGGCCATCTCATGCGCCTTGCGGCTGCTGTCGACATCGATGGTCGAACAATCGATGACCAGCGTGCCTTGCGCGGCCGACTGCAGGATATCGGTCCAGGCCGTCAGCACGTGCCTGCCCTGCGGCAGCATGGTAATGATGATCTCCGCGTCCTTGACCGCCTGGCTGGCATGACTTGCCGGTTTGACGCCGCTCTCCTCGGCCGCCTTCAGCACCGAAGCCGCAAGATCGAAGCCAAAGACTTCATGACCTGATTTGACCAGATTGGCCGCCATCGGCCCGCCCATATTGCCAAGCCCGATGAATGCGATCCTTGCCATGGTCTTCTCCTATCGATTGTCTTCGAGGATCATTGCTGCCGCCTTTTCGGCGATCATGATCGTCGGCGAATTGGTGTTGCCCGAGGTGATCAACGGCATCACCGAGGCGTCGGCGATCCTCAGCTTGCCGAGCGCCCGGAATCTCAGCCTGGGATCGACGACGCTGTCCCTGTCGGCGCCCATGCGGCAGGTGCCGACGGGATGGAAGATCGTCGTGCCGATATCGCCCGCCACCCGCTCCAGATCGGCCTCCGTCTGATAGGCGGGTCCCGGCTTGAATTCCTCCGGCTTGAAACGGGCAAAGGAAGGCTGCGCGACGATCTTGCGCGTCAATCGTATTGAACGGACAGCTATGTCACGATCGCGCTGCGTCGAGAGGTATTTCGGGCTGATCGTCGGCTGGGCGGCAAAATCCGGGCTCGACAGGTGCACCGAACCCCGGCTTTCCGGCCTGAGATTGCAGACGCTCGCCGTGATCGCCGGGAAAGGATGGACGGGATCGCCGAACTTCTCCAGCGATACCGGTTGCACGTGATATTGCAGATCAGGCGTTTCCCGGTCCGGGCCTGAGCGGGTGAAGATGCCGAGCTGGCTCGGCGCCATTGCCATCGGCCCGGAGCGGCGGACGAGATATTCGAGCCCGATCGCCGCCTTGCCGATCAGCTTCGTCGCCTTCTCGTTCAGCGTCGGAACGCCTGTGACCTTATAGGCCAGACGCAGCTGCAGATGGTCCTGCAGGTTCTCGCCGACACCCTTCACCTCGGTGACGACATCGACACCCGCCCGCTGGAGAACCTCGCCCCTGCCGATGCCTGACAGTTCCAGGATATGCGGCGAGCCGATCGAACCGGCCGAAAGGACGGTTTCTTTCGCAGCATAGGCGCGTTTCGCCACGCCACCATGCTGGAATTCGACGCCGGCAACGGCGCCCTCCTCCACCAGCAGCCGCCGGACCTGCGCTTTGGTCAGGACGGTCAGGTTGGAGCGCTTCATCGCCGGGCGCAGGAAGGCCTTCGAGGTGTTCCAGCGAATGCCGGAACGCTGGTTGACGTCGAAATAGCCGGAACCTTCGTTGCTGCCGCGGTTGAAATCCGCGGTCTCAGGGATGCCTGCTTCCCTGGCCGCCTGCTGAAAGGCATCGAGCACGGCCCAGCGCACACGCGCCTTCTCAATGCGCCATTCGCCGCCGGCACCATGCATCTCGTCTTCGCCGCGATAAAAATCCTCGGACTTGCGGAAGAAGGGCAGAACATCGTCCCAACCCCAGCCGGTGCAGCCCATCTGCCGCCAGAGGTCGTAATCGCGCGCCTGGCCGCGCATGTAGATCATGCCGTTGATCGACGAACAGCCGCCAAGCACCTTGCCGCGCGGATAGCTCAACGCCCGGCCGTTCAATCCCGCTTCCGGCGCTGTGGTGAAGCACCAGTCGGTGCGCGGATTGTTGATGCAATAGAGATAACCGACCGGAATATGGATCCAGTGATAATTGTCGCTGCCGCCAGCCTCGAGCAGCAGCACGCGGCTCCTGCCATCGGCGGACAGCCGGTTGGCAAGCACGCAGCCGGCGCTGCCTGCCCCGATGATGATGTAGTCGTAACGATCCATGCCCCGCACGAGACTCCAGATGCTTGCCGCTTCCCTCTCCCCGCAGCACGGGGAGAGGAAGAGTCGCAGCGCCGCCGCCCGTCTCTTTTCCCGGGAAAGAGGGATTCTTTCCGGAAAGAGAGAGGTCCGCCCGTTCAGCGGCGATAGACGAAGCCCAGTTTCCGCCCCAGCCGCGAGGCGTAGAATTCGCCGATGATGCCCCGGCGGAAGATCAGCACGCAGACCATGAAGACGATGCCGGTGATGATCGTCACCGGGAATTCCGAGGTGGCGAGGTAGTTTTCCAGCGCCACCACCAGCCCGGCTCCGAAGAGCGGGCCGATCAGCGTGCCGATGCCGCCGAGCAGCGTCATCAGGATCACTTCGCCCGACATCTGCCAGGCGACGTCGGTCAGCGTCGCAAACTGGAAAACGATCGATTTCACAGCACCCGCGAGCCCGGCAAGCGCGGCCGACATGACGAAAGCGCCGAGCTTGTAGCGGGCTACGGAATAACCGAGCGAGATTGCCCGCTGCTCATTTTCGCGGATCGATTTCAGGATCATGCCGAAGGGCGAATTGATGAAGCGCCAGATGATCAGCACGCCGATGATGAAAACAGCCAGCACGAAATAATACATGTTGGTCGAGCTGTTCAGATCGATAAAGCCGAAGAGATGGCCGCGCGGCACCGACTGGATGCCGTCCTCGCCTTCGGTGAACTCCGCCTGCAGGCAGAAGAAGAAGAACATCTGCGACAGCGCCAGCGTGATCATCGCGAAATAGATGCCCTGACGGCGGATGGCGAAGAAACCCATGACGAGGCCGAGAAACGCCGCGCCCACCACCCCAATCAGGATGCCGAGTTCCGGCGGCAGGCCCCATGCCTTCACCGTGTAGGCGGTGAAATAGGCCGCTCCACCGAAGAAGGTGGCATGGCCGAAGGAAAGCAAGCCGGTATAGCCGAGCAGCAGGTTGAAGGCGCAGGCAAAGAGCGCGAAGCAGAGCAGCTTCATCAGGAAGATTGGATAGAAGAAAAACGGCGCCAGCAGCAGGAGCAGCAGCCCCGCCAGCAGAAAACCCGCCTGCACCGAAAGGGCGGTTCGGCTTTTTTCCGTTTGGATGGTTTCGGTGATGTCAGCCATGTCACGCATCCCGTCCGAAGAGGCCCGCGGGCCTGATAAGAAGCACGATCGCCATGATGACGAAGATCACGATGTTGGAAGCCTCGGGATAGAAGACCTTGGTCAGGCCCTCGGCGATGCCGAGCACATAACCGGTGATGATCGCGCCCATGATCGATCCCATGCCGCCGACGACGACCACGGCGAAGACGACGATGATCATGTTCGAGCCCATCAGCGGCGAGACCTGGTAGATCGGCGCCGCCAGCACACCGGCAAAGGCGGCGAGACCCGCCCCGAGCGCGTAAGTGAGCGTCAAGAGCACCGGCACGTTGACGCCGAAGACCTGCACCAGCACGGCGTTTTCCGTGGCAGCGCGCAGATAAGCGCCGAGCTTGGTCTTCTCGATCAGCAGCCAGGTGCCGAGGCAGACGACGAGCGACACGACGACCACCCAGCCGCGATAGATCGGCAGGAACATGAAGCCGAGGTTGGCGCCGCCGGCAAGCGCAGCCGGCGTCGCATAGGGCTGGCCGGAAGAGCCGTAGAGATAGCGGAAGGTGCCCTCGACCGCGAGCGCCAGGCCGAAGGTGAAGAGCAGGCCGTAGAGCGGATCGAGATCGTAGAGCCGGCGCAGGAACAGCCGCTCGATGATAGCGCCGGCAAGGCCGACGATCACGGGCGCCAGGATCAGCGTCGGCCAGTAGCCGATGCCGGCATAGGTCAGCAGCAGGTAGGCGACGAAGGCGCCGAGCATATATTGCGCGCCATGGGCGAAGTTGATCACCCGGAGCAGGCCGAAGATGATGGCGAGGCCGAGGCTGAGCAGCGCATAGAACGAACCGTTGATCAGGCCGATCAGCAGCTGGCCGAACAGCGCCTGCAGGGGAATGCCGAAGATCATCGTCATCTGGTCACACTCCCAGAACTTTGTGCAGCGTATCCATGCGCTGCGGCAGTTCACCGACCGGGAATTCCGACACCATCTGCCCATGATCCATCAGATAGAAGCGATCGGCAATACGGCTGGCGAAACGGAAATTCTGCTCGACGAGCAGGATTGTCATGCCGCGCTCCTTCAGTGTCTTCAGCACCTCGCCGATGCGCTGGACGATCACGGGGGCAAGCCCTTCCGTCGGTTCGTCGAGAATGAGCAGCCTGACGCCGGTGCGCAGGATTCGGGCGATCGCCAGCATCTGCTGCTCGCCGCCGGAAAGCTTGATGCCCGGGCTACCGCGGCGCTCGTAGAGATTGGGGAAGAGCTCGTAGATCTCGTCGAGAGTCATCCCACCTCCTGCCACGACCGGCGGCAGCAGCAGGTTTTCCGAAACCGTGAGCGTCGAGAAGATGCCGCGCTCCTCCGGGACGAAGCCGATGCCACGATGCGCCGTCTTGTGCAGCGGCACCTGCATCATGTCGCTGCCGGCAAAGCTGATCTTGCCCTTCCGGGACCGCACGATGCCGGTGATGGTGCGTAGCGTCGTCGTCTTGCCGACGCCATTGCGGCCGAGAATGGTGATCGTCTCGCCTTCACCGACGCGCATATCGACGCCGTGCAGGACATGGCTTTCGCCGTACCAGGCATTGAGCCCCTGGACCTCGAGGAGAGCGGCCATCAATGCTCCTCCGTACCCATATAGGCCACGCGTACGCGCTCGTCCTGGCTGACGGTGGCATAATCGCCCTCGGCGAGGATCTCGCCACGCTGCAGCACCGTGACATGCTGGCAGATATTGGCGACGACGGAGAGATTGTGCTCGACCATCAGCACCGCCCGCTCGCGGGCGACCTCGCGGATGATCGATGAGACGACGCCGACATCCTCCAGCCCCATGCCGGCCATCGGTTCGTCCAGTAGGAGCACCTTCGGATCCAGCGCCAGTGTGGTGGCGATCTCCAGCACGCGCTTGCGGCCATAGGAAAGATCGGCGGCGATATGATCGCGCTCCTTGGAAAGCCCGACGCTGGCCAGCAGTTGCTCGGCGCGCTCGTTCAGCCGGTCGAGCGCCGAGAGCGGCCGCCAGAACTGCGTGGAAAGATTGTTCGGCCGCTGCAGCGCCACACGCACATTGTCGAGAACGCTCAGGTGCGGGAAGACCGCGGAGATCTGGAAAGAGCGCACCAGTCCCATGCGCGCCACCTTGTCGGGCGGCGTCTTCGTGATGTCAACGCCCATCAGGGTGATCGTGCCCGCCGTCGGCTGCAGGAACTTGGTCAGCAGGTTGAAGACTGTCGTCTTGCCGGCGCCGTTCGGGCCGATCAGTGCATGCACGCTTGCGTCATGCACATCGAGATCGACGTTCTTGACGGCGGTGAAGCCGCCGAAATCGCGACGCAGTCCGCGGGCGGACAATACCACCCGCGGCTTTTCCTGAGTTTCAATTGCGGAAACCGCCATCGTGCTTACTTCACCAGATCGCAGCCGCTCTTGGCGGGATCGATATAGGCTTCCTTGCCGGGAATGGTGGCGAGCACATTGAAGTAATCCCACGGCTCCTTGCTTTCGGAAGGCTTCTTGACCTGCAGCAGGTACATGTCATGGATCATGCGGCCATTGGCGCCGACCGTGCCGCCGCGGCCGAAGACGTCATCGACCGGCATTTCATGCAGCTGCTTGGCGACGGCTTCCGTCTCGTCGGTGCCGGCCTTCTCCACCGACTTCAGATATTGCGTCACTGCCGAATAGGTGCCGGTGTGGATCATGTTCGGCATCTTGCCGGTGCGAGCGAAGAACTTCTTGGCGAAGGCGCGGCTTTCGTCGTCGCGATTCCAGTAAAAACCTTCCGTCAGGGTCAACCCTTGAGCCGCTTCGAGGCCGAGGCCGTGGACTTCGGCGAGCGTGAAGAGCAGCGCAGCCAGATGCTGGCCGCCCTGGGTGATCCCGAATTCGGCCGCCTGCTTGATGGCATTCGAGGTGTCGAGGCCGGCATTGGCAAGGCCGATCACCTTGGCGCCGGATGATTGCGCCTGCAGCAGGAAGGACGAGAAATCCTGGGTCGAGAGCGGATGGCGGACAGCGCCGACGACCTTGCCGCCGCTTGCCTTGACATAATCGCTGGTCTGCTGTTCCAGCGAATAGCCGAAGGCATAGTCAGCGGTGAGGAAGAACCAGCTGTCGCCGCCCTGCTTGACGAGTGCGCCGCCGGTGCCGACGGCCAGTGCATGTGTGTCATAGGCCCAATGGAAGCCGTAGGGCGAGCAGGCCTTGCCGGTGAGATCCGTCGTCGCCGCACCGGTGACGATGTCGATCTTCTTCTTTTCCTTGCCGATCGCCTGCACGGCGAGCGCCACCGACGAGGTCGTCAGTTCCATGATCGCATCCACCTGCTCGGTGTCATACCACTGGCGAGCGATGTTGGAGGCGATATCAGGCTTGTTCTGGTGGTCGGCATCGACGATCTCGACTGGAACACCCAGGACCTTGCCGCCGAAATCCTCGACCGCCATCTTGGCAGCTTCGACGGAGGACTTGCCGCCAAAATCGGCATAGACACCCGACTGGTCGTTCAGGATGCCGATCTTGACCTTGCCGTCGGTCGCGCTCTGCGCGAGCACCGCTGTGCTGCTTGCAAGCAGAAATGCAACTGATGCAATGAGATTCTTTCGCATATGATCTCCTCCCAGAGATTGGCCAGATTGCGGATCTGTTCAAATTTGGCCAGCCGCACTCCTCAGAACGACGGACCCTCACCTTACGATCACGGAAATTCCGCCCTGAGGCAACGGGTGATTTACAACTAATTCCAAACAGTATCTGTTCGTTTTTGAACAGAGGGGATCGCGATGAACAATCCACCGCAGTTTACTTGGGACGATCTGCAGTTTTTTCTAGCCGTCGCCCGCACTGGACAGCTGTCGACGGCAGCGCGCCAGATGCGCTCGAGCCATGCCACCGTCTCGCGCCGCATCGACCGGCTGGAGTTCACCCTCAAGGTCAAGCTGTTCGAGCGCAATCCGCGCGGCTACGTGCTGACTGCCATGGGCACGCGCTTCGTCGAGACCGCCGAAAGGATGGAGCAGGAGACCGAGCGGCTGCGAGCCGACCTCGCCGACGGCTCGATGGCGCAACGCGGCCTCGTGCGGCTCAGCGCGCCGGAGGGTTTTGCCAATTTCTTCTTCGCGACCGTGCTGCCGCAGTTCGCCGCCCAGCATCCGCATCTGGCGCTCGAACTCGTGACGATCCAGCAGATCATGTCGCTGTCGCGCAAGGAGGCCGATCTCTCCGTCGTGCTCGATGAACCGAAGGGCGGCCCGTATTTCGCCGAGAAGCTGACCGACTACCATCTGCAGATCTATGGCTCGCGCGACTATCTGGCAAAGGCGCCTGCCATCACCTGCCGTGAAGACCTGCTTGAGCATCCCTTCGTCAGCTATATCGAGGAAATGATCTTTGCGCCGGGCTTGGACTATCTGGGCGATGTGCACCCGCGCATCAAGCCGCAGTTCCAGAGCTCCAGCATCTTCGCGCAGCTGACCGCCACGAGAAACGGCCTCGGCCTCTGCATCCTGCCCTATTTCTTCGCCAGCCGTTATCCCGAACTCGTGCGCGTGCTGCCCGAGGAGATCGACCTCAAGCGCCATTACTGGATCACCTGTCATCGCGACCTGAAACAGGCGCCGCGCGTGCGCGCCGTCATCGATTTCCTGCGCGAGGCGGTGCGCGGCGAGGATGCTCGTTTCGTGCCGCCCTATGTCACCGCCGCCGGCCCGGCGCGCCGGACAAGGGCGGATGTTTGATTAGAGCATGATGTCGTCCGAAAACCGCTGACAGTTTTCGGCATCATGCTCTGGTTACTTCAGGAATTCGGCGCGGTGCGGGGTGAATGCATCGATCAGCCGGCCCTTTTCCAGCGCCTTAACGCCGTGGATCAGATTGGGGGGCACGATGAAACTGCCGCCCTGCTTGAGCACCTCGGTCCGGCCGTCGATCGTCACTTCGAAACTGCCTTCGGCGACGTAGCTGGCCTGGATGTGCGGATGCGAATGGGCCGCACCCACGGCGCCGCTTTCGAAAGCCACTTCCACCATCATCATCTCGGGCAGATAGGTCATGATGCGCCTGACAACGCCGGGCTCGGGATTGATCCATTCGGCGCCTTCGGCCGATACGAACAGCTCGCTTGACGACATTTCCGCCTCCTCGTTCCAGAATCGATCGCGGGCAAAGTGGATCATCCCGACGCTTTTGAAAAGATGGCGCACCCTGTCTTTTCGAGACTGCCGCCTTCTGTTGACGCGGTCGGCTGGCGGGTCTATGGCCAACTTAAGCGAGGCAAGCCAGAACCGGGATGAGGAGACGCGGCCATGCAGCATACGCGCGAGGTTTTCGACTGGGCCGATCCGTTCCGGCTGGTGGAGCAACTGACCAGCGAAGAGCGCATGGTGCAGGACACCGCCCATGCCTATGCGCAGGAAAAGCTTGCTCCCCGTGTTCTCGACGCCTTCCGCAATGAAAAGACCGATCCCGAGATCTTTCGCGAAATGGGCGAACTCGGCCTGCTCGGCCCGACGATCTCGCCGGATTATGGCGGCGCCGGCCTCGGTTACGTCGCCTACGGCCTGATCGCCCGCGAAGTCGAACGGGTCGACAGTGGCTATCGTTCGATGATGAGCGTCCAGTCTTCGCTGGTGATGGTGCCGATTGAAACCTTCGGCTCCGAGGCGCAGAAGCTGAAATACCTGCCGAAACTCGCCATCGGCGAATGGATCGGCTGCTTCGGCCTGACCGAACCGGATCACGGCTCCGACCCCGGCTCGATGGCGACACGCGCCAAGAAGGTCGACGGCGGCTACAGCCTCACCGGCTCGAAGACCTGGATCTCCAACGCGCCGATCGCCGATGTCTTCGTCGTCTGGGCAAAGACCGAGGATGGCCTCATCCGCGGCTTCATCCTCGAAAAGGGCTGGAAAGGGCTTTCGGCTCCCCCCATCCACGGCAAGGTGGGACTGCGCGCCTCGATCACCGGCGAAGTGGTGATGGACGGGGTCTTCGTGCCTGAGGAAAACCTTCTGCCCGATGTGACCGGCCTCAAGGGACCGTTCACCTGCCTCAACTCGGCCCGCTTCGGCATCGCCTGGGGCGCGCTCGGTGCTGCCGAGGATTGTTATGCGAGAGCACGGCAATATACGCTCGAGCGCAAGCAGTTCAGACGGCCGCTTGCTGCCAACCAGCTGATCCAGAAGAAGCTCGCCGACATGACGGCGGAAATCTCGCTCGGTCTTCAGGGTTGCCTGCGACTTGGCCGCATGAAGGAGGAAGGCCATCCGCCGGTGGAGCTGACCTCGATCCTCAAGCGCAACAGCTGCGGCAAGGCGCTGGAGATTGCGCGGGCGGCCCGCGACATGCTCGGCGGTAACGGCATCTCCGACGAATTCGGCATCGCCCGTCATCTCGTCAACCTCGAAGTGGTCAACACCTATGAGGGCACACACGACATCCACGCGTTGATCATCGGCCGGGCGATCACCGGCATCGCCGCCTTTGCGAATTAGGTTCTGTCCAAGGCGGTCATGCGTGATCCACACCGTCCATAGGCTTGCAAAGACGCTTCTTAAGCTTCACGATTAGCTCACACTTCTAGACCGTGTCAGCAAACCGTGTTTCGAATGATATACAATCGCGCGATGGAATTTCACTGGGACGATGAACAGAAGACTGGCATCCTCTTGTGGAAAGGCCGAACGTTCATGATTGAAGGCTACATCGATCCTTTCAATGCCCGGAAGCGCGCAGAGCAGATGGCAGAGCAGCGAGGATGGAAAAGGCCACGCGACAAGATCTACAATAGGACCTCCAACTAATCCGGGTATCTCGTCAAGGAAGCTCCGCTCATAACGTTTTTTCTGCGGGCGCAGGGTTGCGGGTCGGGGCATCGGAGAAACGTGCTTCCATCGGCGACAAGCCGTGCGGATTGGGTTCTGTCAAGCAGCCGTAGAGTTCCGGGCGACGGCCACGAATCCAGCGTTGGCCCGTACATTTGTCGAGCAATGCCAGATCGAGTTCTGTGCTGACGATTGCGTCGGCAGCCTGCCAGGTCTCCACCAGAATCCGGCCATAGGGGTCGAGAATCATTGCGTTGCCGGTGCGCACTTCATCCTCGTCCTGACCGACGCCGTTGCTGAATACCAGAAACATGCCATTGTCATGCGCGCGAGACGGCAGCCAACGCAGAAACCATTCGCGACCATTGGGACCTCTGATTTCGGCTTTAATAGCCTCAGGATCTTCATGGCGGCGGATCCATTTTTCGACAGGTATCCGCTTCATTCCATTTGGGCTGACGGACGCCCCTCCTCCCGCCTGATGGGGGGCGATCAGGATTTCCGCGCCCAACAAGGCGGTTGCCCGCGCGTTTTCGATCAGGTTGTTGTCCCAGCAGATCAAAATGCCTGCGCGGATTCCCCAAGGCGTATCGAAGACCGTAAAACTATCCCCGCTGGAGATGAGGCGATGTTCCCACGCATGCAGCTTGCGATGGCAATGAACCTGTCCGTCCGGCATGCACACGGCGTAGGAGTTATAGAGGGCGCCGTTTTCCGCGAGCTCCAGAAATCCGGCGCCGATGGCAATGCTATGCTCCCGCGCCAGCCGGGCAACATACGAGACGGATGGGCCTGACAAGGGCTCGGCAAGAGCGTGCAGCGCTGCACCGTCCAGCTTCGGGACGTGCCAGTAGCCGCAGAGGCACATCTCAGGGAAGGCCACAAGTTGGCTGCCGGCCTGGACGGCTTGCAGTGTGAGGGATTCGATGCGCCCAAGATTATAGGCTTTGTCGTTTGCCCGATGCTGAAACTGTACGGAGGAAACCTTGAACGCCATGACTATTGCTCCTGATGCCTTGAACAATTTGACATGCGAGCATTATTTCGTAAAATGACATTTTTGATGAAAATAAGTCGGATTTTGAATGGAAATCAGGTTGCTGCGCTCCTTTGTCGAGCTGACCGACACTGGCCATTACGGCAAGGCCGCGTCAAAGTTGTTCGTCACCCAGTCGACCCTGTCCAAGCAAATTCAGGCGTTGGAGGCGATGGTCGGCGGACCGCTATTTGAACGTGGCCGACATGGAGCAAGGCTGACGCCGCTGGGGAATCTGCTGCAGCAGGAAGCACGCGTGCTCTTGCGGCTGAGCGATGAAATCGACGTCAAGATGCATCGTGCAAATGCCGGCCTGACCGGTCAGCTCGACATCGGATTTGGCATCTCGGCGCTCATCACCGCGCCCCAAATAGTCGCGACCTTCCGGGTGACGACTCCCGATAGCCAGATTACGCTTAACGACCTGCCATCAAGAGAGCAGCACCAACGACTGCTTGGCGGCCGGCTCGATGTCGGCTTTTGCCGGGCGCCTGAGGAGACCGATGAGCTATCCTTCATGCCAGTCATCGAGGAGCGGCTGGCGCTGGTACTTCCCTCCGGCATGGAGATTCCGCCCATGAACCGATTGTCGACATTGAACCGTCTGGGCTTTGTCGCCCTTTCGTCATCGCGCGGGCCGGGACTGGATGCGCAGATCAGCCAATGGTGCACATCGGCCCGCTTCAAGCCGCGCATCGTCCAGCACGCTGACGACATCTTGACCGTTCATGCCGTTGTTGCTGCCGGGTTGGGGGCCGCATTCCTGCCGTGGCACGGCGTTGAGGCGCTCGGCGATCGCACGCACCAAAAGCCCTTATCGGGTTCGGCGTCAAAGTGGGCCGTTGGAATTTGCTGGCGGAGCGCCGACAGCAATCCCCTTCTGCTGCGGTTCATCGACTACGTTTCGAAGCATCGACGCGCACCCACGTCCTCAAGGCCGCTGGCGCACCACGACGAATTGCCACGCGCCTGACAATGTGCAACCTTCCCTGACGACGGCAAGAGCCGGCAAAAAGGGGGATCATGCATGTTTCTGCTTCTTGCATTGCTGATTGGTGTCATATCAGGGCTTCGCGCCATGACCGCGCCGGCCGCCGTCGCCTGGGGCGCAGCACTCGGCTGGTTCGATGTCTCGCAGACGCCGCTTGCCTTCATGGGTTACCAGTGGACGCCGTGGATCTTCACGCTTCTCGCCATAGTCGAACTGATCACCGACCAGCTGCCGTCCACGCCGTCGCGCAAGGTGCCGGTGCAATTCGGCGCCCGCATCGTCATGGGCGCGCTGGCCGGCGCCACGATCGGTGCCGCCAGCGGCCTGCTCTTCGGCGGGCTGATTGCCGGGGTGATCGGCGCCGTCATCGGCACATATGGTGGCGCCGCCGTCCGCGGCAGGCTTGCCGCCTCCTTCGGTAAGGATCTGCCGGCCGCTCTCATCGAAGATGCCGTCGCCGTCATCGGCGCGCTGCTGATCGTGGTCGTGTCATGAAGAGCTTCGACGCCATCGTCATCGGGGGCGGCCAGGCCGGCCCCTTCCTCGCCGCCCGCATGGTCGAAAAGGGCATGAAGGTGGCGCTGATCGAGCGCAAATTCCTCGGCGGCACCTGCGTCAATGCCGGCTGCATGCCGACGAAGACGCTTGTCGCCAGCGCCCGCGCCGCCTATGTCGCGAGAAATAGCGCCGTTTACGGCGTCAATATTCCGGGCGAGATCGCCATCGACATGAAGGTGGTCAGGGCCCGTGCCGAAACCGTGACCATGAATGCCCGCAACGGCCTGATCGGCTGGTTCGCCGGGATGGACGGCATGACCGTGATCTACGGCCATGCCCGTTTCGAGGACCCGAAGACCGTCAGCGTCAACGGCGAGACGCTGACCGCACCGCGCATCTTCCTCAACGTCGGCGCGCGCCCCGTCATCCCCGACCTGCCCGGCATCAACGATATCGACTATCTCACCAGCACCTCGATCATCCATCTCGACACGCTGCCACGGCATCTGGCTGTGATCGGCGGCAGTTATATCGGGCTGGAATTCGCGCAGATGTATCGCCGCTTCGGCGCCGAAGTCAGCGTCATCGAGCATGGCCCGAAGCTCGCGTCGCGCGAGGACGAGGATATATCCGACGCGATCGCCGATGTCCTGCGCTCGGAGGGCATCGACATTCATACCGGTGTCAGCGACATCGCCTTCGCCAGGAGCAGCGACGGAATAACGGTCGCCACCGATTCAGCGAGGATCGATGCGAGCCATGTGCTGATCGCCACCGGCCGCAAGCCGAACACAGACGATCTCGGCCTCGATGCCGCCGGCGTCATCAGCGACAAGCACGGCTACATCACCGTCGACGACAGGCTTGCCACCAATGTCGACGGCATCTGGGCGCTCGGCGATTGCAACGGCCACGGCGCCTTCACCCACACCTCCTACAATGATTTCGAGATCGCCGCCGCCAATCTTCTCGACGGCGCCGATCGCAAGCTCTCGAGCCGCATCCTGGCCTATGCGCTTTATATCGACCCGCCGCTCGGCCGTGTCGGCATGACGGAAAAGCAGGCGCGCGCCTCGGGACGCAAGATCATGATCTCGACCCGGCCGATGAGCCGCGTCGGCCGCGCCAACGAGCGCGGCGAGACCAAGGGCTTCATGAAGGTGATCGCCGACGCCGAGACCAAAAAAATTCTCGGCGCGGCGATCCTGGGCATCGAAGGTGACGAGGTGATCCACGGCATCATAGACGCGATGAATGCAGGAACGACCTATCCCGCATTGCAATGGTCGGTGCCGATCCATCCGACGGTGTCGGAGCTGATCCCGACGGTGCTTGGGGATTTGAAGCCGGTTTAGCTATCGAAACCCCGGGCCGAGGACAGCTGAGTGTCTATCGAACTGCTGATCGAGCACTACGGACTATTGGCGATATTTCTGGGTGCAGCCTTCGAGGGCGAAACAGCCGCCTTCCTCGGCGGCGTCATTTCCCACCGCGGGCTGCTGACCTATTGGTCGGCGTCGCTAGCGGCAACGGCAGGATCCTTCGCCGGCGATCAGTTCTGGTTCTTCGCCGGCCGTTATGCGGCTCGATGGGGTCTCGTCCGCCGGCTGATGGAAAGACCGGCGCTGGCGCGCGCAACCCGACTTCTGGAAAGATATCCGACCGGCTTCATCCTTGCGTTTCGTTTTCTGGTGGGGTTGCGGACAATCAGCCCGATCGTCATCGGGACAACACGCATAGCGACCGGTAAATTCATCATCCTGAATGCTGTGGCCGCGCTGGTGTGGGGGCAGCTTTTCACGGCGCTCGGTTACGTGTTCGGGCACGGCATCCAACAGACGTTGGGCCACCTTCCGCTTCATCGCCACCTGCTGATCGCAGTCGGAGCCGCGGCTGTCGTTGCAGGCGCGGCTCTTGCCTTTCGCAGGATGAAACTGAGCGCCAGGCACTCATAGAAGCGCTGTTGCGCCCTATCCCATCACGATTTGCAGCTTCACGTCGCTGGGCCGCGCCTCGACGGCGCGATCAAACGCCTTGATCGAATCTTCGAATGTGAAGGTCTCTGATATCAGCGGCTTCAGATCGACGCGACCCGAGCCGAGCAGCGCGATCGACCGCTCATACTGGTGCGCGTAGCGGAACACCGTCTCGATGCGGATTTCCTTGGTGGATGCCGTCGAGACGTCGAAGCCGATCGGGTTGACCGGTAGGCCGACGACGACAATGACGCCACCCGGGCGCGGCAGCGCCATGATCGTCTCCCAGGCCTTCGGCGAACCGGAGCATTCGAAGACGACATCGGCGCCCCAGCCGTCGGTCAGCCGGCCGACCTCTTCGACCAGGTTCTTCTCGCGAATATTGACCGGAATGACACCCTGGTACTGCGCGGCGATATCGAGCTTCGGCTGGGCGAGATCGGCGACGATCGCGCGGGCGCAGCCGCCGGCAAGGGCCGCGATCGCCACCATCGTGCCGATCGGCCCGGCGCCGAGGACGACGGCAGTGTCGCCCGGCGTGATCTTCGCCTTGGCAGCCGCCTGCATGCCGACGGCGAAGGGCTCGACCATGGCGCCTTCGGCAAAGCTGACATTGTCGGGTAGCTTGAAGGTGTAATTGGCGGGATGCACGACCTCTGGCGTCAGCACGCCGTGGATCGGCGGGGTCGCCCAGAAGGTCACGGCCGGGTCGATATTGTACAGGCCAAGCCGGCTTGCCTTGGAATTCGGATCGGGGATGCCGGGCTCCATGCAGACGCGGTCGCCGACTTTCAGATGCGTGACGCCCGCGCCGACCTCGACCACCGTGCCCGCCGCCTCATGGCCGAGCACCATCGGCGCGTTGACGACGAAGGGGCCGATCTTGCCATGGGTGTAATAATGCACGTCCGAACCGCAGACGCCGACGGTGTGGATCCTGATCTTCACCTCGCCGGGGCTAGTTTCAAGCGGCAGATCGATATCGCGAAGCGCAAGCTCATGCTGGCGCTCGAGGACAAGCGCGCGGACTTTGGTCATCGTCGGTTTCCTTCCCTAATGGCTTGCCCATGACTCCATCGGGCAGCGTCGAAGGCGACTATAAGGCCCGAAGCCTTCCCAATTCAACCAGATTGCGAAGGCTTTTGCTCAACAAATGAAAAAATGCTCACTCAGACCTTCCGAGGCTCAGTACCGGCTGCGGCCCGTCGGGAAACTGCGCCAGCCTGGTCCGATGGCGAGCGGCCTCGGAAGGGCATTTATAAGATTTTTATATAGATGGCCCGTCGTCCGTCTCGAACCTTTATGCGCTTCGGCTCCATATTGATGCCGAGAGATCGAAAAGATCATCTCCACGCCAGAAAGCATGAAAGGCGGCCTCCCAGCGCCCTTTGTCTTGTCTGACTCCAAGAAGAACAACAGGAGTCACGATCATGATGGATATCATTCTACTCGGCACCGCGATCATATTCTTCGCGCTGTGCTTTGCCTACACCCGAGCCTGCGACAGGCTTTGACAGGAGAAGCGACGATGACCCTCGATTATGTCTTGAGCGGTGCCGTAACCGTGTTTCTCACCGTTTACCTCACCTACGCTCTCCTTCGCCCAGAACGCTTTTAAAGAGAACTGGCGCTTCTGAGGTCGCGCATGCGCGACCGAGAAGCAGCCGGGTATTGAAAGTTTACCTCCATGACCCTCAACGGATGGCTTCAGATCCTGCTTTACTGCGGGATCGTCCTCGTGCTCGTCAAACCGCTCGGCGGCTATATGACGCGTGTCTTCAGCGGCGAGCGCACTTTCCTGTCACCGGTCCTCGTTCCGATCGAACGGGGACTTTACCGCATTGCCGGCACCAGCGAACGCGAGGAACAGCATTGGACCTCCTATGCCTTCGCCATGCTAATGTTCAACCTGCTCGGCGTCATCGTGCTTTACGCGCTGCAGCGCCTGCAGGCCGGTCTTCCCTATAATCCGGCCGGCATGGCGGCCATCCCGCCGGAGCTTTCCTTCAACACGGCCGTCAGCTTCGTCAGCAACACCAACTGGCAGAACTACGGCGGCGAAAGCACGATGTCGTATCTGACGCAGATGGCCGGTTTCACCGTCCAGAACTTCGTCTCGGCGGCGACCGGCATTGCCATCGCGCTCGCCTTCATCCGCGCCTTCTCGCGCGCCTCAGGCAAGGCGATCGGCAATTTCTGGATCGATATGACGAGGGCCACTTTCTATGTGCTCTTGCCGATCTGCATCGTGCTGACGCTGGTCTTTGTCTATCTCGGCGTGCCGCAGACGCTCGGCTCCTACGTCAATGCGACGACGCTCGAAGGCGCACAGCAGACGATCGCCGTCGGCCCGGTCGCCTCGCAGCTGGCCATCAAGATGCTTGGCACCAACGGCGGCGGCTTCTTCAACGCCAACTCCGCCCATCCGTTCGAAAACCCCGATGCGATCTCCAACCTCATCCAGATGGTGTCGATCTTCGCGATCGGCGCGGCACTGACCAACGTCTTCGGCCGCATGGTCGGCAATCAGCGCCAGGGCTGGGCGATCCTCGCCACGATGGGCGTCCTGTTCGTCGCCGGCGTCATCGTCACCTATTGGGCGGAAGCCGCCGGCAATCCGCTGATGCATGCCTTCGGTCTTGGCGGCGGCAACATGGAAGGCAAGGAAGTCCGCTTCGGCGTCGCCCTATCCTCGCTCTTTGCGGTCATCACCACGGCGGCCTCCTGCGGCGCGGTCAATGCCATGCATGGCAGCTTCACGGCACTCGGTGGCCTCGTTCCGCTGATCAACATGCAGCTCGGCGAAGTCATTGTCGGCGGTGTCGGCGCTGGCTTTTACGGCATCCTGCTCTTCATCATCGTCGCCGTCTTCGTCGCCGGCCTGATGGTCGGCCGCACGCCGGAATATCTCGGCAAGAAGATCGAGGCGAAGGAAATGAAGATGGCCGTTCTCGCCATTCTCTGCCTGCCGCTCGCCATGCTGGTCTTCACCGCAATCGCAAGCGTCCTTCCGAGTGCGGTTGCATCGGTCGGGACCGCCGGCCCGCACGGCTTCTCCGAAATCCTCTATGCCTATACATCAGCGGCAGCGAACAACGGCTCGGCTTTCGGCGGCCTGACGGGCAATACGCCTTGGTACAACATAACCCTTGGCCTCGGTATGCTGATGGGCCGCTTTCTGGTCATCATCCCGGCGCTTGCAATCGCCGGTTCGCTGATCGCCAAGAAGTCGGTTCCGGCCTCGGCGGGCACCTTCCCGACGGACGGTCCGCTCTTCGTCGGCCTGCTCGTCGGCACGATCCTGATCGTCGGCGGCCTGACCTTCTTCCCGGCGTTGGCCCTTGGCCCCGTCGTCGAGCACCTGGTCATGATCGCCGGCCAGACCTTTTGAGGTTATGCCATGATCCTCCGTCACAGGCTTCGCAACGCCTTCCACTCACGTCCTGGCGCGCCGGGACGTGGGAATGGCCCGAGACCCCAAGCCTCCGACATCATCCTGGTGATGATGGCGGGCCTCCTCGTCATCGCCGCCATATGCAAAATCTTACAGGGCTGACCGGCTTCCGGTTCGCCATCCTCGTTTCAAAGCTGGAGTCTCTTATGAGCCAGGCCAAATCCGCGAGCATCATGGATTCTCGCATCCTCATTCCGGCCGTGGGTGCCGCTTTCAAGAAGCTCAACCCCCGGGCACTCGCCAGAAACCCGGTCATGTTCGTCGTGGCCACGGTCTCGGTGCTGACCACCATCCTCTTCCTGCGCGATCTCGTGGCGGGCAACGGCAACCTCGGCTTCTCGTTCCAGATCAATCTTTGGCTCTGGTTCACCGTGCTGTTTGCCAATTTCGCCGAGGCCGTTGCCGAAGGTCGCGGCAAGGCGCAGGCGGATTCGCTGCGCAAGGCGCGCACCGAAACCCAGGCGAAGCTGCTCACCGCCAATAATGGCAGCGGCTACCGCATGGTGCCGGGCACCAGCCTCAAGGTCGGCGACCTCGTGCTCGTCGAGGCCGGCGACATCATCCCGTCGGACGGTGAAGTCATCGAAGGTGTGGCCTCCGTCAACGAAGCGGCGATCACAGGCGAATCCGCGCCGGTCATCCGCGAATCCGGCGGCGACCGCTCGGCGGTAACAGGCGGCACGCAGGTGCTGTCCGACTGGATCCGCGTCCGCATCACCGCCGCTGCCGGCTCAACCTTCCTCGACCGGATGATCGCGCTCGTCGAAGGTGCCGAACGCCAGAAGACTCCGAACGAGATTGCGCTCAACATCCTGCTTGCCGGTATGACGTTGATCTTCGTGCTCGCCACCGCGACGATCCCGAGCTTTGCCATCTATGCCGGCGGCTCGATCCCGATCATCGTGCTCGTCGCCCTCTTCGTGACGCTGATCCCGACGACGATCGGTGCGCTGCTGTCGGCGATCGGCATTGCCGGCATGGACCGCCTCGTCCGCTTCAACGTGCTCGCCATGTCCGGCCGTGCGGTCGAAGCCGCCGGCGACGTCGATACGCTGCTGCTCGACAAGACCGGCACGATCACCCTCGGCAATCGTCAGGCGACGACCTTCCGCCCGGTTCGCGGCGTTTCCGAGCAGGATCTCGCCGACGCCGCCCAGCTCGCCTCGCTTGCCGACGAAACCCCGGAAGGCCGCTCCATCGTCGTGCTCGCCAAGGAAAAATATGCGATTCGCGGCCGCGACATGGCGAGCCTCAAGGCGACCTTCGTGCCCTTCACCGCCCAGACCCGCATGAGCGGCGTCGATCTCGAAGGCGCTTCGATCCGCAAAGGCGCAGTCGATGCCGTGCTGGCCTATGTCAACGGCGACGCATCCTCGAAAAACGGCAGCGAGGTCGTGCGCGAACTGCAGTCGATATCAGACGAGGTCGCCAAGGCTGGCGGCACGCCGCTCGCCGTTGCCCGCGACGGCAAGCTGCTTGGCGTCATCCAGCTGAAGGACATCGTCAAGGGCGGCATCCGCGAACGCTTCACCGAGCTGCGCCGCATGGGCATCCGCACCGTGATGATCACTGGCGACAACCCGCTGACGGCAGCGGCCATCGCCGCCGAAGCCGGTGTCGACGACTTCCTCGCCCAGGCAACGCCGGAGATGAAGCTGGCGCTGATGCGCGAGGAACAGTCGAAGGGCAAGCTCGTCGCCATGTGCGGCGACGGCACCAACGATGCGCCGGCGCTCGCCCAGGCCGATGTCGGCGTCGCCATGAACACCGGCACTGTCGCTGCCCGCGAGGCCGGCAACATGGTCGACCTCGACAGCGACCCGACGAAGCTCATCGAGATCGTCGAGATCGGCAAACAGCTGTTGATGACGCGCGGCGCGCTGACGACCTTCTCGATCGCCAACGACATCGCCAAGTACTTCGCCATCATCCCGGCGATGTTCCTGACCTTTTACCCGCAGCTCGGCGTCCTGAACGTCATGGGGCTTTCGACGCCGCAAAGCGCCATCCTCTCGGCAATCATCTTCAACGCGCTGATCATCATCGCGCTGATCCCGCTGTCGCTGAAGGGCGTCCGCTACCGTCCGATCGGCGCCGGCGCGCTGCTGTCGCGCAACCTGCTGATCTACGGTGCCGGCGGCATCATCGTTCCCTTCATCGGCATCAAGGCGATCGACATGGCTGTCGCCGCCCTCGGCCTCGCCTAACGGATCCCGTCTGAACACTCGAAGGAGTAAGACAATGTTGAGAGAACTTCGTCCGGCGGTCGTCATGATCGTCGCCACCACCGCCATCACCGGCCTGCTTTATCCGCTCGCCATGACGGGTGCTGCCCAGGCCCTCTTCCCGGCTCAGGCGAACGGCAGCCTGATCGAGAAGAACGGCCAGGTGATCGGCTCGACGCTGATCGGCCAGGCCTTCACCAGCGACAAGTATTTCCACGGCCGTCCCTCGGCCGCCGGCGACGGCTACAATGCGGCCGCCTCGAGCGGCTCGAACCTCGGCCCGACCAGCCAGAAGCTGATCGACCGCGTCAAGGGCGACTACGACGCGGCCAAGGCGGCAAACCCGAATGCGGAGGTGCCCGCCGACCTGGTCACCGCTTCGGGCAGCGGCCTCGATCCCCATATCTCCCCGGAGGCCGCTTACTTCCAGGTGCAGCGCGTCGCCAAAGCGCGTGCTATCGACGAGGCCAAGGTCAAGGCGTTGGTCGACGGTGCCGTTCAAGGCCGCGAACTCGGCATTCTCGGCGAACCTACAGTCAATGTTCTGGCGTTGAACCAGAGCCTTGATGCTTCTATGACTCAGTGACCCTGGCAGGCTGGGCGCCCCTTTCCTTCCCTCATCCCTGCGCTCGTCACAGGGGCGAGGGATAGGGTGATGTAGCCCGTCCTCGCCAGCCATCTGCAGAAAGACCATACGCATGCCAGACGACAATCGCGATCAGGCCGGCAGGCCCTCGCCCGATGCGCTTCTCGAAAAAGCCCGGGCGGAGACACGCGGCCGTCTGAAGATCTTTCTGGGTGCCGCGCCCGGCGTCGGCAAGACCTACGAGATGCTCGTCTCCGGCCGTGCCAAGATCGCCGACGGTCTCGATGTCGTCATCGGCGTCGTCGAGACCCACGGCCGCAAGGAGACCGAGGCGCTCCTTGCCGGCTTCGAGATCATCCCTCGCGTCGAAATCAGCTACAAGGGCCGGCCGCTCGAGGAAATGGATCTCGACGGCATCCTCGCCCGCCGGCCTGATCTCGTGCTGGTCGACGAACTCGCCCATACCAATGCCGAGGGCAGCCGTCATCCGAAGCGCTATCTCGACGTCAAGGAATTGCTCGATCGCGGCATCGATGTCTATACGACGCTGAACATCCAGCATGTCGAGAGCCTGAACGACGTCGTCTCGCAGATCACCCGCATCCGTGTGCGCGAGACAGTGCCGGACTCGATCATCGACCTCGCTGACGACATCGAGATCATCGACCTGACGCCGGATGATCTGATCAAGCGCCTGCATGACGGCAAGGTCTACATGCCGCGGACGGCCGAGCGGGCGCTGACCAACTACTTCACCCCGGGCAACCTGACGGCGCTCAGAGAACTTGCGCTGCGTAAGACCGCACAGCGCGTCGACGACCAGTTGCTCACGCATATGCAGGCCCATGCCATATCCGGCCCCTGGGCGGCGGGCGAACGCGTTCTCGTCTCGGTTGACCACCATCCGCGCTCCGCCTCGCTGGTGCGTTATGCTGCCCGTATGGCCTCGCGGCTGCGCGCGCCCTGGGCTGCCGTCTATATCGAGACCAACCGATCGATCAATCTGAACGAAGCCGAGCGCGATACCGTCGCCGCCACGCTGCGACTTGCCGAGCAGCTCGGCGGCGAAGCGATCACCCTTCCCGGCCGCGAAGTCGCCGAAGAACTTGTCCGCCACGCCACCGCCAACAACGTCACCCATATCGTCATCGGCGCCCCGAAGAAGCCGACATGGCGCGACTGGTGGAGCCGCTCGATCACCGACGAGCTGATCCGCAAGACCGGCGAGATCAGCGTCCATGTGATTTCAGGCAGTGAGAAGGACGGCACTACCGCGCGCGGCGTCAGGGCGGCGGCCACCGCGCCGCAACTGGATTTCAGGGCCTACCTGCTGGCAACCTTTTATGTTGCCATCGCGCTCGGCGTCAGCGTCGTGCTCGACCAGGTGCTCGACGTACGCAACCTCGCCCTCGTCTTCCTGATGGCCGTGCTGACCTCAGCCGTCCTCCACGGCCTGCGGCCGGCCCTTTACAGCTGCATCCTCAGCGCGCTGTCTTTCAACTTCTTCTTCCTGCCGCCGCGCTACACGCTGACGATCAGCGATCCGGAAAGCGTGCTTGCGCTCTTCTTCTTCCTGGGCGTCGCCATCATCGCCAGCAACCTGACCGCGACCGTCCAGCGCCAAGCCGCCGCTGCCCGCCAGCGGGCGCGGACGACGGAAGATCTCTATCTCTTCTCGAAAAAGCTCGCCGGCACCGGCACGCTCGACGACGTGCTCTGGGCGACCGCCTTCCAGCTCGCCTCGATGCTGAAGGTCCGCGTCGTGCTACTGCTGCCGGAAGACGGTACCATCGCCGTCAAGGCCGGTTATCCGCCTGATGATACGCTCGACGATGCCGATATCGCTGCCGCCCGCTGGGCCTGGGAGCACAATCACGCCGCCGGCCGCGGCGCCGACACCCTGCCCGGCGCCAAGCGCCTCTATGTGCCGCTGAGAACCGGGCGCACCGCCGTTGGTGTCATCGGCCTCGACAGTGACCGCCGCGACGGACCGTTGCTGACGCCCGAACAGCAGCGGCTGCTCGATGCGCTGGCCGACCAGGCGGCCCTTGCCATCGAACGCGTCCAGCTCGTCGCTGATGTCGACCGGGCAAGACTTGGGGCCGAAGCAGACCGGCTGCGCTCGGCCCTACTGACTTCGATCTCGCACGACCTGAAGACACCGCTTGCCGCCATCCTCGGCGCCGCCGGCACGCTGCGCGACTATTTCGCCTCGATGCCGGAGGAGGACCGCAGCGACCTGCTGTCGACCGTCGTCGACGAATCCGAACGCCTCAACCGCTTCATCGCCAACCTGCTCGACATGACCAAGATCGAATCCGGTGCGATGGAGCCGAACTATGCGCTGCATTATGCCGGCGATATCGTCGGCAGCGCGCTGCGCCGTGCCGCCAAGATCCTCGACGGCCACAAGACCGAGATGAACATTCCCGCCGACCTGCCGATGGTGCGCGTCGATCCTGTCCTGTTCGAGCAGGTGATCTTCAACCTGCTCGACAATGCCGCGAAATACGCGCCCGAGGGATCGGTGATCCATATCGAGGGCTGGGCCGATGCCGACAACGTCGTCGTGCAGATTTCGGACGAAGGCCCAGGCATTCCGCCGGCCGATCTTAACCGCGTCTTCGATACCTTCTACCGCGTGCGCAAGGGCGATCAGGTGCGCGCCGGCACCGGGCTTGGCCTTTCCATCTGCCGCGGCTTCATCGAGGCGATGGGTGGCACGATCACCGCCGGCAACCGGACGGGCCGTCCGGGCGCCGTCTTCACCATCCGCCTGCCGAAACCCAACGACATTCCGAAACTGGATGAACTCCGATGACCGGTTCAGCCGTTAAAATCCTCGTCGTCGACGACGAGCCTCCGATCCGCAAGCTGCTCCGCGTCGGCCTGACCGCGCAGGGCTACGAGGTGCGTGAGGCGCCAAACGCCAGCGCCGCCCGGCAGTCGGTCGCCGATGACATGCCCGATCTCATCGTGCTCGACCTCGGCCTTCCCGACACCCCCGGCCATGACCTGCTACAGGCGTGGCGCGACGAAGGGCTTTCCATGCCGGTGGTCATTCTGTCCAGCCGCACCGACGAGGCCGGTATCGTCAAGGCGCTGGAAAGCGGCGCCGACGATTACGTCACCAAGCCCTTCGGCATCAACGAGCTCGGCGCCCGCATCCGCGTGGCGCTGCGCCACCGCCTGCAGCAACAGGGCGAAAAGGCGATCTTCCAGACCGGCGGGCTGTCGATCGATCTCGTCAAGCGCATCGTCAAGGTCGACGGCCAGGAAATAAAACTGTCGCCGAAGGAATATGACATCCTGCGCGTGCTCGCCCAGCATGCCGGCAAGGTGCTGACACACCAGTTTCTTCTAAAGCAGGTATGGGGGCCGGCGGCGGATGTGCAGTATCTGCGCGTCTACGTCCGGCAACTGCGGCAAAAGGTCGAACAGATTCCGGACCAGCCGCACTATATCACCACGGAGACCGGCGTTGGCTACCGGCTCAGGGAACCGGATTGACCTCCCTTCCCCCCCGCTGCCCGAACAGTATCGAGAATGACATGAACCTTCCCAACATCATCCGGCCGGAACACACCTTCATCGGCGTGTCGGCGCCGACCAAATGGCGCGCGCTGCAGACCATAGCCGACAAGGCCGCCAAGGCTTTCTCCGTCGATGGCCAGACCATCCTGAAGGCGCTCGAAGCGCGTGAGAAGCTCGGCTCCACCGGCATCGGCAATGGTATCGCCATCCCGCATGCGGCGATCGACGGCATGACCAGCCCGCGCGGCCTTCTCCTCCGCTTCGCCCAACCATTGGATTTCGAGGCGATCGACGATATCCCGACTGACATCGCCTTCGTGCTGCTCTTCGGAGAAAATAATCGTGGCGAATATCTGAACGTGCTATCGGCCATTGCCAGGCGGCTGCAAACGGACGGCGCGCTCGCCGCGATGCGCAAGGCAAGAACGGTCGACGAATTTTATTCCGATTTCATCGCCGATTCACGGGTGTGATGACATTGTTCTAAATTAAAAAAGGCGCGGCCTGAAGGTCGCGCCCACTCGTCTGCAAAGAGACGATCTTAGAAATCGCGCTGGAAGCGCAGGAAGCCGAACACTTCGTCGTCGCCTTCGTCCTCATCGTGATATTGCACGCTGAGCTTCGTACGCAGATCCTCGACGATGCGGTAGTCGATGGTGACACCGGTCGTGTAGGCGCTGCCGCCGGTGAAGCCGTTACCGTCAGCCTCGAGAGCGATGTTTTCGAAGTACTGGAAGCCGGGGGTGACCGACCACTTGTCGTTGATCTTCAAGGCATACTCTGCTGCGATCGTCCATTCGGACTCTTCGTAGTAGTAGTTGGCGCCGCTTGCCCATACGCCGGCAATGCCGAGCGTGCCCGGGCCGATGTCGGCATAGACGATGCCGCGGACCGCGACTTCGCTGGTGTCGGTGTCATAACCGGCAAGCAGGTAAGCGCTGATGGCGCCGGCCTTGTAGGAAACCTGGCCTGCGACACCGAAGTTGTTCGGGCCGTCGCCCGGCTTGGTGGCGTAGTCTTCTTCCAGCTCGTCGACCGAAATGCCGGCCGCGAAAGCGCCATTCTCGTACTGATAACGGATCGAGTTGTGGGTCGTCTCGTTGCTGGCAAGGGTATCGGTCTCGCCGCTCATGTCGTCATCCCACCAGCTATACAGCTTACCGACGCGGAAACCGGCAATGTCGATGTAGCCTTCATCGAGCAATGCTTCCTGGTCAGAAGCGTTGTCGACATTGTAACGCAGCGTGATGACGCCGGTGAGCGTGCCGTACTCGGTGTCATTCTTGGCCTGGAAGGTGACCTGACCGCGAGTCCAGAAGTCTACGTCGGAGTCGCCCGAAATATGGTCACCGAAACGCACTTCGGTACGGATGTAACCGCCGATCGAAAGGCATGTTTCCGTCCCCGGAATATAAAAATAGCCGGTACCGTAGGCGTCGCAAACGCGAACATATTCCACGGGCTCGGGTTCCGCCGCCACGATGGCGTCGGCTGCGCGGGCTCCGGAGGCCGCGGCAAGGGCGGCAACGGAGGCAAAAAGGACAGTTCTGATATTCATTTTGAATGGCCCTAAAGAGGTTTGGAATGCGAGGCGCACTTCAAGGGTAGCCCCCGCGTTGCGGTCGGCGAATACGGCCGCAACGGAGGCCATATAGGAATCCGCAAGCGCCATCGCGGCAAAATCTTGGCAAAAATCTGCATCACCATGTCGTTTTCGTGGAGGAACTGTGGCCGAAAAAACACGGCCCTGCGGCAGGCAGCGCCGGGCGACCAATTGGCCGCGGCCAACTTCGATTTCCAAATTACCCCTTAAATGGAATGACATTCTAAGGGTAGCGCCGGAACCGGAAGAACCTTTGTTTCATTATACGACTGACTTGATAGTGTTTAGGCACAAACACGGAGGGTTCCCCAATGCAGACACAACGGCTCACCCGGCTCATCGCAGCCGCGGTCATGGCAGGCAGCTTCGCGATCGGGAGCATCGCTCCTGCATTCGCGGATCAGACGCTTCTTAACGTTTCCTACGATCCGACTCGCGAATTGTATAAGGATTTCAATGCTGCTTTTGCCGCCAAGTGGCAGAAGGACACCGGTGAAACCGTAACGATCCAGGCGTCGCATGGCGGCTCCGGTGCGCAGGCGCGCTCCGTCATCGACGGTCTCGACGCCGACGTCGTCACGCTGGCGCTCGAAGGTGATATCGACGCCATCGCCAAGAAGACCGGCAAGATCCCGGCCGACTGGAAGACCAAGTTCCCCAACAATTCGACACCCTATACGTCGACGATCGTCTTCCTGGTCCGTAAGGGCAACCCGAAGGGCATCAAGGATTGGGGCGACCTGGTCAAGGACGACGTGCAGGTCATCACCCCAAACCCGAAGACCTCGGGCGGCGCCCGCTGGAACTTCCTGGCCGCCTGGGCATGGGCCAAGCAGGCGAATGGCGGCGACGAAGCCAAGGCGCAGGATTACGTGACGAAACTGCTGCAGCACGTTCCGGTTCTCGATACAGGCGCGCGCGGCGCCACGACCACCTTCGTCCAGCGCGGCCTCGGCGACGTGCTGCTTGCCTGGGAAAACGAAGCCTATCTTTCACTTGAAGAGCTCGGTCCCGATCAGTTCGAGATCGTGACGCCGGCCTTCTCCATCCGTGCCGACCCGCCAGTCGCCATCGTCGACGGCAATGTCGACAAGAAGGGAACGCGCAAGGTCGCCGAAGCCTATCTCAACTACCTCTATTCGGACGAAGGCCAGAAGATCGCCGCCAAGCACTTCTACCGCCCGATCAAGCCGGAAGCCGCCGATCCGGCTGACATCGCCCGCTTCCCGAAGCTGACGCTCGCGACCATCGACGATTTCGGCGGCTGGAAAGACGCACAGCCGAAATTCTTCGGCGACGGCGGGGTATTTGACCAAATCTACAAGCCGGCCCAATAATAGACTTCATGAAAGCACATAGCCCCACGCGGTGGCGGTTCAAGCGGCCGAGCGTCATTCCGGGTTTCGGAATGGCGCTCGGCCTTACCTTGACCTGGCTCACCCTTCTGATCCTCATCCCGCTCTCGGGCCTCGCCGTCCGGTCGAGCGCGCTCGGCTGGGAAACATTCTGGTCGATCGCACTCGATCCGCGCACGCTGAACGCGCTGCGCATCAGCTTCGGCAGCGCCTTCATCGCTGCGATCGTCAATGCTGTCTTCGGCATCATCCTCGCCTGGGTACTGGTGCGTTACCGCTTTCCCGGCAAGCGTGTCATCGATGCCATGGTCGACCTGCCTTTCGCGCTGCCGACTGCCGTTGCCGGCATCGCGCTGACGACGCTCTACGCGCCGAACGGCTGGATCGGCCAGTTCCTGACGCCGCTCGGCATCAAGATCGCCTTTACGCCAGCCGGTATCGTCGTGGCGCTGATCTTCGTCGGCCTGCCCTTCGTGGTGCGCACCGTGCAGCCCGTCATGGAGGAAATCGACAAGGAAGTGGAGGAGGCTGCGGCAACGCTCGGCGCCAATCGCTTCCAGACGATTTTCCGCGTGCTGCTGCCAGGGCTGGCGCCCGCCGTGCTCACCGGCTTTGCGCTCGCCTTTGCCCGCGGCGTCGGCGAATACGGCTCGGTCATCTTCATCGCCGGCAACCTGCCGTTCAAATCGGAGATCGCGCCGCTGCTGATCATCATCAAACTCGAAGAGTATAATTACGCGGCAGCGACCGGTATTGCGGCGATCATGCTGGTCATCTCGTTCGCCATGTTGCTCGTTATCAATCTCATCCAGAGCTGGAGCAGGCGGAGGTACGGCTATGGCGCTTGATGCGACCGTTCAACCGGTGAAGCTGCGTTCGGTGACCACCGAAAACAGGATCGCGCGCTTCACGCTGATCATTCTTTCGCTCGTCTTCCTGCTGCTGATCCTGCTTCTGCCGCTCGCAGCAGTTTTCGTCGAGGCTTTCCGCAAAGGTCCCGCCCCCTTCTTCGTGGCGCTCGCCGACGCCGAGACCTTGTCGGCGATCCGCCTGACGCTGATCGTCGCCGGCGTCAGCGTGCCTCTCAACCTCGTCTTCGGGGTCGCCGCCGCCTGGGCGATCGCCAAGTTCGAGTTCAAGGGCAAGGCCTTCCTGACGACACTGATCGACCTGCCCTTCTCGGTCTCACCCGTCATATCGGGCCTGGTCTTCGTTCTGCTGTTCGGCTCCAGTACCTGGCTCGGCCAGTGGTTCAGCGCTCACGAGATCAAGATCCTGTTCGCCGTGCCGGGGTTGATCCTCGCCACCATGTTCGTCACCTTCCCCTTCGTCGCCCGCGAGCTGATCCCGCTGATGCAGGAACAGGGAACCGCCGACGAGGAGGCAGCCCTTTCGCTCGGCGCCAGCGGCTGGCAGACCTTCTGGTACGTGACGCTGCCGAACATCAAATGGGGTCTGCTCTACGGTGTGCTGCTCTGCAACGCTCGCGCCATGGGTGAATTCGGCGCCGTCTCGGTGGTCTCTGGCCACATCCGCGGCCAGACGAACACCATGCCGCTGCAGGTAGAAATTCTCTATAACGAGTATAATTTCACCGGCGCTTTTGCCGTCGCTACACTTTTGGCCTTGCTCGCGCTCGTGACTCTTGTTTTGAAGACGCTGCTGGAAATGCGCTATAGCGCGGAAATCGCCGCCAGCCGGCGGCACTGAAGGATTTGGAATGGAAGTACGCGTTCAAAACATTCGCAAGGAATTCGATCGTTTTCCGGCACTGCACGATGTCTCGCTCGACATCCGCTCCGGCGAGCTGATCGCACTGCTGGGCCCTTCGGGCTCCGGCAAGACGACATTGCTGCGCCTGATCGCCGGCCTCGAAAGCCCGACGGAGGGGCTGATCTTCTTCGGCGACGAGGATGCCTCGAAGAAATCAGTGCAGCAGCGCAATATCGGCTTCGTCTTCCAGCACTATGCTCTCTTCCGCTACATGACGGTGCTCGAAAACGTCTCCTTCGGCCTCAAGGTCAGAAACAGCGCGCGGCGGCCGCCCAAGGCCGACATCCGCAGGCGGGCGCTCGAACTGCTCGAACTCGTCCAGCTTTCCGGTCTCGAAAAACGCTACCCGGCCCAGCTTTCGGGCGGTCAGCGCCAGCGTGTGGCGCTCGCCCGTGCGATGGCCGTCGAGCCGAACGTGCTGCTGCTCGACGAACCCTTCGGCGCGCTCGACGCCCAGGTGCGCAAGGACCTGCGCAAGTGGCTGCGCGATATCCACGATCGCACAGGACATACCACCGTCTTCGTCACCCACGACCAGGATGAAGCGCTGGAGCTTGCCGACCGCGTCGTGGTCATGAGCCAGGGCGCGATCGAACAGGTCGGCACGCCCGACCAGGTCTACGACAATCCGAATTCTCCCTTCGTCTTCGGCTTCATCGGCCAGTCGAACTGCCTGCAGGTCGAGATTACTGACGGCGACATTCGCTTCGAAGGCCGCTCGCTCGGCCTCAATGCCGAGGGCGAGCCTGATGGCACGGCGCAGCTCTATTTCCGCCCGCACGACGTCAGGCTCTGCGAATCAGCCGAAAACTGCATCGCCGGCCATCCGGTCTCCAGCCGCCGCGTGGCCGGCACCCGCCATATCGAGTTGGATATCGGCAATGATCGCCCGCATATCGAGATCGAATTGCCGCCGAGCGAGGCCGACAGGCTTGACCGCAACCGGGTAGCCTTCAAGCCGACCCGCTGGAAACTGTTCCGCAGCTGATGGAGATTGGGGGCCTGTCGCCCACAGAGTCGTGCGTCTTTTCAAACGCGCGACTCTGCAACACATTGAATTTCTTCATAATTTTATGCTGGAATCGGTTCCGATCTCAGGAATTACGCAATAGCTTATCGCCGGAATCGTATTTGGCGAGAGTCCCTTAAGGTTTTTGTTATCTAAGGTTGTTTGTATTTCAGTCATATGACGAGTAAAACGTTTTCGCTTAATCATTAAGGGCTGGACTAATCCCATAGGAGGCACCTGGCGTTGAGGGCGGAGATTTCCTTTGGAAAATCCCTGATCGGGATTTTGTTCGTAGGACTGGCAGCTGCAAGCTGCACGACGACATCGAAACCGGCGGCAACGGCGGCGAACACCAAAACGAAGCAGGGCCAAGCGGCGAAGGTCACCTTCAACTACACCGCCAAGGATCGTGAATGCCTGCAGCGCGCGATGTATTTCGAATCGCAGCATTCGGACGAGGACGGTTACATGGCGGTCGGGACCGTTGTCATGAACCGGCTCACCTCCGGCGCCTATCCCCCTTCCATCTGCGGCGTGGTGGCCCAGAAAAGGCAGTTCGCGCCCGGCGTGATGACGCGCGAAGTCAAGCCGCAGGCGGAAACTGAGCTTGCTACCGCAGCCGATGCGATCCTTATTAAGGGCGCACGCCATCCCGCGGTGAAGGACGCGATGTTCTTCCACACCGATGGGCTGAAATTCCCTTACGACAACATGCACTATGTGACGGTCGCCGGCGGCAACGCCTTCTACGAGAAGCGCGACGCCAACGGCACGCTTGAAACGCCGCCGCCGCTGCCCTCCTACGAGGTGGCGATGAACTATGTGCCCGGCGAAAGCATGCTGCCGCCGCAGTTCGAGGCACTGATCCCCTCGGCGGTTCCCGTTCCTCTGCCGGCGCCGGACCCCATGGCGACGGCGAGCACGGGGCAGATGCGGATAACTGCGCCGGTGACCGCGCCGGAAACATTGCCGGTAACATCGGTCGAGCCCGAGCCGGGAATGCCCATTGCGATCCCTATTCCCCGCCCCGCCTATGACAGCGTGATGCTGCGTGAAAGCCTTCCGGCGAACGGCGGTTAAACCGCACTTTCGGTTTAAGAGTTAGGTGGAAGCGCGCCTAGGCGCGCTCTTCCCAGACCTTTGCCAGTTCCACGATCGTTTTGACCGCCTTTTCCATGTCCTGGCGGCTCACCCATTCGAGCGGCGAGTGGAAGGCATGGCCGCCGGCGAAGATGTTCGGACACGGCAGTCCCATGAAGGAAAGGCGCGAGCCATCCGTGCCGCCGCGGATGCTGCCGCGCACCGGCGTCATGCCGGCCCGGCGCACCGCCTCGATAGCGTTCTCGACGATCTCCGGGTGACGATCGAGCACCACCTTCATGTTGCGATACTGTTCCTTCACCTGGAAATGATAGGTCGAGCCAGGATAGGCAGCCATCACGTCCTTGACGATGGCTTCGAGCATGATCTCCTTTTCCGTGAGCCCCTTTTCGGTGAAGTCACGGATGATGAAGCTCAGCGACGCCTTCTCCATCGAGCCGGTCACGCCGGTGGGATGGATGAAACCCTGCTGGCCTTCCGTGGTCTCGGGGGCAATATCCCTCGGCAGCCGGTCGATGATGGCGCCTGCGATCTTGATGGCGTTTTCCATGCGGTCCTTGGCGAAGCCAGGATGGATTGCCACACCTGAAATGCTGATCTCGACGCCGTCGGCCGAGAAAGTCTCGTCCTCGATATGGCCGGCCGTCTCGCCGTCCATCGTATAGGCGAAGTCGGCACCGAGTTTCTTCAGGTCGACCTTGTTGACGCCGCGCCCGACTTCCTCATCGGGCGTGAACAGGATCTTGATCGTCCCGTGCCTGATATCAGGATTGTCGACGAGGATTTGGGCCGCGGTCATGATCTCAGCCAGTCCCGCCTTGTCGTCGGCGCCGAGCAATGTCGTTCCATCGGTCGTGACGATGTCGTTGCCGATCTGGTTCTGCAGTTCAGGATGATCGCTGACGCGGATCACCCGGCCCGTGTCGCCGGGAAGATTGATATCCCCGCCGGCATAATTCCTGACGATCTGCGGCTTCACATTCGTGCCGCTGAAATCGGGCGCCGTATCCATGTGCGAGCAGAAACAGATGACCGGCACCGTCTTGTCGCTATTGGCCGGAATGGTCGCGTAGACATAGCCGTGTTCATCGAGACGCGCGTCCGCAAGACCGATTTTCCGCAGTTCATCGACCAGAACCCGTCCGAGATCCTTCTGCTTGCCGGTGGTCGGTTGCGTCGACGAGGCGGGGTCGGATTGCGTATCGATAACGACATAACGGAGAAAGCGGTCGAGAACAGTGTCGGTCATAGCATCCATTCCAGCAGCAAGATCACGCAGAGGATATAGCCCTCATGGGCGATGCGACAAAAGATTTTTCCGCTCGCAGTTCGGGAGGGTTTCCCATTCAATCCATTTCATGCGCCGCCATCCGATGCCGGAATCGATACGACATGGGAAACCAGGCCGCCGTCGCTAACTTGGTGCACGAGGAAGGACGGAGCGTCGATCACCGGAAGATCGGCCCGTCCTTCTAACAGAAGCGGATTGGGTGGGCAGAGGGAGCCGCAGGTCTGGACAGGGATCATTCCCAGCCGACCAAATGCAGGTCGGTGGACATGGCCGCAGAGAATCGCCAACGGCAGCCTATGCATCGTCTCCAGGGTACTGAGAAGCGCACTGTCGTTCCGGCATCCGACCTGGTCCAGCGCCTCGATGCCGATCCTGAATGGCGGCTGATGCATGAACAGAAGGGCGGGCGTCGTCAGGTCGGCAAGCGCGCTCATCAGCCACGGCAGATGCGGCAGGACGTCACCGTAGCTCTGACCGGCGACGGTCACATCGACACCGAGGAGGGTCAGCCCATCGACGGCTGTCCGGAAATGCATCGGTCCCGTCGCATTGATCCATGTGCCGACGGCGGCAAGTTCGGAGCGCATCAATTGCACATCGTCACCGTTGCCCGGCAACAGGTGGACAGGGCAGTCCAGCGACCGCAGGCTTTCGGCGACCAGGCGATAGCCTTGCCGCCATCCGTCGTCCACCAGATCTCCCGTGAGAACAAGCGCATCCGGGCGGAACGTCTTCAGCCAGCCTATCGCCAGCTCCAGCGTCTGGAGCGACGAAAGGTCCGGCCCGGCATGGATATCGGATATCTGCGCAACGAGCATGTTATGCCTCCCCGCCCCCGCCGAAGAGAGTATGCCAAAACCGACAGCAACGGGCCACCGGCTCTGCTGTTCAATCGACGCGTTTTCCCTCGGCGTCGAACACATGCAGATATTGGGCCGGGAAGGCGACATTGACCTTCGGACCTGCCTTCAGCGCGTCGCGGGTCAGCGTGAAGATCTTGAACGGCAGACCATGCAGGGCAAGGTGCAGGATGATGCCGAAGCCTGTCGGTTCGACGAGTTCCACGTCGGCGGCAAGCCCCGCCCCGCCGTCGCTCATCAGCACATGCTCCGGCCGGATGCCGAGCGTCACCTTTGCGCCGTCGACAAGCGGCAGAGGCTTTGCAAGCGGCACGATCGTGCCGTCCTTCAGCCTCACGCCGCCGGCATCATAGCTGGCCTCGAGGAAATTCATCCCGGGCGAGCCGATGAAGCCGGCAACGAAGAGATTGGCGGGGCGGTCGTAGAGTTCCAGGGGACTGCCGACCTGCTGGACCACGCCGCCATGCATGGCAACGATCCGGTCCGCCAGCGTCATTGCCTCGATCTGGTCGTGGGTCACGTAGATGGAGGTCGCCTTCAGGTCGCCATGCAGTTTCTTGATTTCGGCGCGCATCTGTTCGCGCAGGCGCGCATCGAGGTTCGACAGCGGTTCGTCGAACAGGAAGGCCTTCGGCTGGCGCACGATGGCGCGGCCCATGGCGACGCGCTGGCGCTGGCCGCCGGAAAGCGCCTTCGGCCTTCGTTCGAGCAGTGGATCGAGGCCGAGCTTGGCGGCGGCCGCGGCGACCGCGCTTGCAATCTTCTCCTTCGCCACCTTCCGGAGCCTGAGGCTGTAGCTCATGTTGCCGGCGACGTTCATATGCGGGTAAAGCGCATAGGACTGGAACACCATGGCGATATCGCGGTCCTTGGGATGCAGCTCATTGACCCTGACCCCGGCGATGCGGATCTCACCTGATGTGACCTCCTCCAACCCGGCGATCATGCGCAGCAGTGTGGACTTGCCGCAGCCGGACGGGCCAACGAGCACGACGAATTCGCCGTCATGGATTTCGAGGTCGACGCCGTGCAGCACCTGCACATGGCCATAGGCTTTGCGGATATTCTGGATATCGATCGATGCCATGTGTTTAACCCTTGACCGCGCCGGCCGTCAGGCCCTGGACGAGATAGCGCTGGATGAGCAGGAAGAAGAGGCCGGCCGGAATGAGCGCCATGACGCCCGCCGCCATCATCTGCCCGAAATCCACCGAGAATTTCGAAACGAAGGTGAGAAGGCCGACGGGGAAGGTCGCCGCGTCATTGCCGTTGATCAGCATCAGCGCGAAGAGCAACTCGCTCCAGGCGGCAGTGAAAACGAAGCCGAGGGTGGCGGCGATCCCCGGCAGCGTCAGCGGCAGGATGATCTGGCGAAACGCCGTGAACTGCGTCGCCCCGTCGATCTTCGCCGCCTCTTCGAGATCCCTCGGGATGCCGTCGAAGAAGGACTGCATCAGGAAGGTGGCGAAAGGCACGTTGAAGGCGGTGTAGACGATGACGAGCCCGGTCAGGCTGTTGGTCAGATGCAGAGGCGACAGGATCTTGAAGATCGGCGCGACCAGCATGACCAGCGGAAACATCTGGGTCAGCAGCATCAGAGCGACGATCCCGTATTTTGCCCGGAAATTGAACCGCGACAGCGCGTAGCCGGACAGCGAGGCGCAGATCGTCACAGTGACGGCCGTCGACGCCGAGACGATCAGGCTGTTCTTGAAGAAGGTCGGAAAGGCGCTGTGGCGCAGCACGAAGGCATAGTGATCCCATGTCGTGCGTGACGGCCACATCCGCACGCCTTCGCTATAGAGCAGGTCGTTCGGCGTCACCGAGACCTTGAGCAGCCAGAACAGCGGAAAGAGTGCAAAGGCGATGTAGCAGAGGATCGCCGCACGGTGTGCGATGGTAGGAATGACGGATCGTCTCATGGCCTCAATCCTTGTTCAGCAGCGTCTGCCGGAGCAGGATGATCAGCATCGAATAGGCAAGCAGCAGCACGAGCAGCACCAGCGCGATCGCCGAGGCATAGCCGAAGTCGAGCCGCCTGAAGGCTGTCGTGAAGATGTAGCTGGCGACGATCTGCGTCCGGTCAGCCGGCCCGCCATTGGTCATGACGACGATGAGATCGGCGAAATTGGAAATCCACACGGTACGCAGCAGCACGGTGATGGCGATCGTTGGCGCCAGAAACGGCAGCGTGATCGAGCGGAAGCGCTGGAACCAGCCGGCGCCGTCGATCGATGCCGCCTCATAGAGATCGCGCGGGATCGCCTGTAAGGCGGCAAGCAGCGTAATGGCGAAGAACGGAATGCCCCACCAGACATTGGCAACGATCGGCCCCCACATCGCATAATTGGGATCAGAAAGGATATTGCCCGGCTCATGCATCAGCCCGAGGGCGAAGAGCCAGTGCGGGATCGGCCCGATGACCGGGTTGAACAGCCAGGCCCAGTTGAGGCCGGCGAGAAAGGACGGCACGGCCCAAGGCAGGAAAACCAGCGCCTGCGCGATTGCCCTGCCCTTGAACGGCTTGTCGAGCAGCAGCGCCAGAATGAGCCCGAAGACGAACTGCAGGACGACGGAGGCGCCGGTCCACCAGAGCGTGTTCCGCAGCGCGCCGTAGAAGGCGGCATCGCCGGCAAGCTCGCGGAAATGATCGAGCCCGATGAAGCCGCCGGAAAACGGATTGAGCAGCTGGATATCGCGGAAGGCGTAGGAAATGCCGACCGTCAGCGGCACCAGCATCACCGCGATGATCAGGATCAGTGACGGTGCGCTGTAGAGATAGGGCTCAGAAGCATCGGCAACGCGACGCAGCCATGGCCTGCGGTCGCGGCGCATGTCGAGCGTATCGGCGGAAATGGTCATCAGCCAGCAGTTCCCATTCGCGGCGTTCATGCGCCGTCTGTGTCATCAAAGAAGCGACGGCGGCCCCGTCTCGAAAGGCCGCCGCCGTCAGTCCGTTGCTTATTTCTTGGCGAGGAACTTCTGCTGCGCCTTGGTGAGATATTCCGCCCACTGGTCGGCCAGATCCTTTGCCGAGATATCGCCGAGCAATGCCTGCTGCGAGGTCTTGATCGCCAGCGAATCCTTGAAGAAGGCGAATTCCTCGAGATAGGTCGGCATGACTGTTGGTACCGTGTTCGGGTCCGCCAGCTCCTCGAACCAGCCCTTGAACTGGTCACCGGCATAGAAGGGATCCTTCTCGGCCGCCGTATAGGCCGGCAGGGCGCCGATACGCTTGTTCCACTCGATATTGCCTTCCGGCCCTTCGAGGGTAGCGATCAGCTTCCAGGAGAGATCCTTGTTGCCGCTCGTGGTGAACATCGACCAGCCGCCATAGCCGATCGTCGGGAAGGACTTGCCGTCGGGGCCCTTCGGCAGCGGCATAACGCCGAAATCGTCCTTGTTCATGCGTTCGGCGATGGCGATCAGCGCATCCGGATCCTGGTCGAGGAAAGCGCAGGTGCCGGAATAAAAGCCGGCGACGACTTCGTTGAAGCCCCAGTTGACGCTATCCTTTGGCGCATAGCCCTTCTTGTAGAGATCGACCATCCATTCGATGCCCTTGGCCCAGCCGGGGCTGTTCATCGTCGAGGTGCCGTCGTCGTTGAAGTACTTGTTCGAGCCGGCCATCGAGGCGGCAAAGATCATCCAGCCGTTGAGGCCGCCCGGTCCGCCGCGCATGCAGTAGCCGTATTTGCCGGACAGTTTGGAAACCTTTTCCGAAGCGGCGGTGAACTCTTCCATCGTCTTCGGCGGCGCGGCGACGCCGGCTTCCGAAAGCAGCTTCTTGTTGTAGAACATCGCCCTGAGATAGAAGCCGTAGGGCAGCATATAGGCGGTGTTCTTGACGTCGCGGCCGAGTTCGAGCGCGCGCGGCGTCAGCTCCTTGGTGTGTTCCCACTTTTCAAGGTAGGGCTCCAAGCTCTCGAGCATGCCGTTATTGGCATAGAGCGACAGCCAGGTATCGGGCATTTCCATCACATCGGGCACGTCGCCGGCGGACACCATTGTCGCGAACTTCTGGAACGCTTCGTTCCAGGGCAGCGAGATGATGTCGACCTTGGTGCCGGGATTGGCGGCTTCGAACTTGCCGACGATCGATTTCAGCGTTTCGGTGCGCTCCGGGCTGGTGATGACTTCGACAAGTTTGAGCGTGGTATCGGCAAAGGCCGTGCCCGCCATCATCGAAGCAAAGAGCGTCGAGATTATTAGTTTTTTCATGGCTCAGTTCCCCCTTATTAGGTTTCTCTCGGGTTTCAGGATTGTGAGGCGGCGGCGAGCGCCTCCTCGATGTCTCTCCACAGAGCCTCGGTTCCTTCGAGGCCGACATGGAGACGTACGGATCGCGCATGGATGCCGAAGGCATGTGCGGAATTTGGCTGTGCCTTCTGCTGAAGCACCACCTCGCCCGGTACGATCAGGCTTTCATGTCCACCCCAGCTTACGCCCAGTTTGAAGAGCTTGAGGTGATCGGCGAAGGCGCGGATATCGACGCCCTCGCGGAAGATGAACGAAAACAGGCCCGAGGTGCCGTTGAGCCCGGCGGGCAGACGGTTGGCGAGCCCCGGATGGCAGACCGTCTCCACCACGTCGAGCTTCTGCAGGCGCCTGGCGATTTCGAGAGCGGATGCCTCGTGGGCCCGCATGCGCAGCGGCAGCGTGCGCAGGCCGCGGATCAGGAGCCAGGCGTCGAACGGCGAAAGCTTGCCGCCGAGATAAGGATAGGCCTCGGCCTTGACGCGTGCAATCATCGCCTTCGAGCCGGCGATGACGCCCGCCACCACATCGCTGTGGCCACCGAGATATTTCGAGGCCGAATGAATGACGAGGTCGACGCCGAGCGTCAGCGGCCGCTGGAAGAACGGGCTTGCCCAGCTGTTGTCGATCATCGAGACGACGCCGTGTTGTCTGGCGAGTGCTGTGAGCGCGCCGACATCATGCGCTTCCATCACCCAGCTCGTCGGGCTCTCCATGTAGAAGACCTTGGCGCCGGGCAGCGCCTTGGCGACCGCCTCCTCGTCGCGCCCGTCGACATAGGTCACCTCGATCTTCATCCGTTTCAGGATGGTGCCGAACAGGCGAAAGGCATCGGGATAGACATGTTTGACGGCAACGATGCGATCGCCCGGCTCGACGAAGCTCAGCACCGCCGACGAGATCGCCGCCATGCCGCTCGCAAAACCCAGCGCATCCTCGGCACCTTCGAGCTTGGCGAGCATTTCTTCGAAGGCACGCACTGTCGGGTTCAGGCCGCGCGTATAGATCGGCCTCACCTTCTCGCCGCGATAAGAGGCAATCATGTCGTCGTAATCGGAAAAGGTGAAAAGCGAGGTCTGGAAAATCGGCGGCACGACGGCGTCTGCGAAGTTGCCTTCGTCGTGAGCCGTGATGAGGGAAGCAAGATCGAACGGTTCTGCGCCGTTACTCATTTGGACATTTCCTTGATGTCTTCCTCGACGATATCGAGAATTTTCAATGTTTCGGCGCGCGCCGCCTCGGGATCCCCGGCAGCGATCGCGTCGAAAAGCGTACGGTGAAAGGGGAAGGACCGGCGCGCGAAATCCTGCCGGTCGAAGGGATGTTCCCAAAAGCGCTCGAAG
Source organism: Rhizobium sp. P1_B8 (assembly GCF_056406515.1). Classification (NCBI taxonomy): domain Bacteria; kingdom Pseudomonadati; phylum Pseudomonadota; class Alphaproteobacteria; order Hyphomicrobiales; family Rhizobiaceae; genus Rhizobium; species Rhizobium sp. P1_B8. Next base: position 93,630 of record NZ_JBFTZZ010000011.1, read on the forward strand.
GTCTCGCGCATCTGCTCGAGAAGCTGGCGAAACAGCGGATTGTGGGTGGCATCGTAGACAGCGAGATGAAAGGCCAGATCCTCCGGCCCGGAGGTGCCTTTCTCGATATGCACCCGCTCCATCTCGTTCAACTTTTCCTCGATAACGACGAGATCCGTGTTCGTGCGCCGACGCGCCGCAACCATGCCCGCCTCGCATTCGATGCCGCGGCGAACCTCCAGCGTCTGCAGCAGCACGTCGCGCAGATGAACCGTGTCGAACGACAGCGGCATGTGGATCGTCGCCCTGGAAACCGGCTTCAGCAGATAGGTGCCGCTGCCCTTGCGCGTCTCGATGACGCCGAGCGCCTGGAAGTGGCGGATCGCTTCGCGAATGGTCGAGCGGCCAACGGCAAGGGCTGCCATCAGCTCGCGCTCGGCCGGCAGCCGGTCACCCGCCCTCAACCTGGCTTCCTCGACATAATCCGCCAGCGCATCAGTCACCTGACGCGCGCGGTCCATGGCCGGAAGCGGCCGGATCACCGGCCTGTCGCTGCTATTTGGCTTCATGGTTCCCTATTTTTCTTCTCAGTCAGCCGACCTTGGAATTGGTCTGACATCTTAGCATTTCTCAAAGAGCGAAAGACGTCAAGTCGCCTTTATTGGTAATTGACCCCGCTCCTCCACAATGTCCTTTTGCACCCCGGAAAGGGCCTTAAAGTACCTGAATCGATGTCCCACGTGAGCAATCGCTCGCAGGGAGGAGCCGGATTAACGAACACGGCGCCGCAATTGCGGGCAGCGCGAATCCGGGAACGGGCCGCCGTCCGAAGGTTGAGGTCGAGTGCTCAAGTCTCGTCGGATGCATCGTCTTCGATTGTGCCTGCTATGGCAGAACCAGGTTGTTGGTAAGTGGTAAGCCCGCGAAGGTTTGCACCCACAGCCCTTGGTCCTGCATTTTTTTCGCGTTAGGTCTGAACCTGCCTTCGAATCGCAGATGCACGACGGCCCGGCATCACAGGATGGTCTCATCCTTCTACCCGCGCGTCGTCAAACGCGGACATATGGCGTCGATCCCCTCGGAAGATGTTATGTCGTCGTCGCTACTCTGGGATGGAGCGTTCGGGAGGCGATGACGTCAGGGAAGACGACTTCCGCACGGAAGCCACCTTCGACACGGTTTTCCAACGTGAGCGTCAGATCGTACACCGCTGCAATCTCCGACACGATGGCAAGACCTAGACCAGAGCCGGTTTTCAGACGATCGAGACGGACACCCCGACGCGGAAGATCGGGCAATCTCTCTGGCAAGACGCCTGGGCCGTCGTCCTCGACCGTGAGGCGGCTCTGCCCATTTTGTCGAATCGCGGTGACATGGATCCTGCTCCTGGCCCACTTGCAGGCGTTCTCAAGCAAGTTGCCCGCAAGTTCGCGGAAGTCGTGCGGATCGACGGGAACGCTGAAGTCCTCGGCCACGTCTGTTTCCCATGCGAGGCGTTCGCCTGCCTCAGTGTGTCGGAGCATTCGAACGGTCTCGCTGATGATCTTCTCGACGTCGGCATCGCCACTTCGCTGATCAGGGCTCGGGGTGATACGGGCTCGGGCGAGCTCGTGCTCGACGTGCGAAAGCATAGTCTCGGCAAGATGGTCGAGTTCATCGGCAATCTCAACCTCGCCCTTCTCCCGGAGTGAGTACGCGTTGTTTGTGAGAACGGTCAAAGGCGTCTTCAGCCCGTGGGCGAGATCACTGGCCCTACTCCTGGCCTTCTCCATCGCCGCGGCCTGGCTTTGCAGCAGCTTGTTCAGTTGGTTGACGAGCGGTTGGACCTCGCGCGGGTAGGCCCCAGCCAGTCGGCTGGCCCTCCGGTCGCGGACGGCTTCAAGATCACGACCGATGCGGTCGAGAGGTCTCAATCCGATCCAAAGCTGCCCGATCGACATCAACACGAGTAGCGCGGCAAGAACGGCGACATAGGGCAGAATGTCGAGAGCAAATCCAAGGCGGGCGCTGTCGACCTCGTCGGCATTCACCGCCACCGCGATGCGAATGGGCCTCCTGCCCTCAGGCGCGGCCAACGACAGAACGCGTTCCTGAACAAGGACATCTTTCCCCTCCGGCCCGGAGAGACGATATTGGTGCATGATACCGACAGGATGCGACTCCTCCGGCAGAGGCAGGACATAGTCGAAGAGCGAGGAAGATCGAACCTCCGCCTTCCCCACAGGATCGTCGATCTGCCAGTAGAGCCCCCCATAGGGTATCAGGAAACGATTGTCCGGAGGGTTCTCGGGCACCTGCAGCCTGCCTCCGGGCAAGAAGCGGATCACAGCCGCCAGACGGTTTATGTGTCCGGTCAGCTCGTTCTGCACGCGCTTGCTGTAGCTGTCCGCAAAGATCTGGACGAGAGCGACGGATGCAGCAGCAAGGCATATCGACACAGCTATCAACGACGTGATGATGAAACGGCCGTGAAGCGACCTCATGTCCCCTCGCCCGATGCTATCTGGTATCCGAAGCCTCGACGCGTGACGATCGCGTCCCTTCCAAGCTTCTTTCTCAGCCGTCCGATCAGGACCTCCACCGAATTGCTCTCCCGTTCAAAGTCCTGAGTGTAAAGCTGCTCGGTAAGCTCGAGCTGGGAGATCGCGCGACCTCGATTCTGCATCAGCACCGACAGGCATTTATACTCCATTGGCGTGACGTCGACAGGCATCCCGTCGACCATGACCGCGCGTCGGCGAGGGTCGATAGAAACGGGACCTGACGATAGGACCGCGCTGGCGTGCCCGGAGTACCTGCGCAGGACTGCGTGCAGTCTGGCGAGAAGCTCCGCAATGCGGAATGGCTTGCCAAGGTAGTCGTCGGCGCCAGCATTGATGCCCTCGACGCGCTCCTCCCAGTTGCCGCGCGCCGTCAAGATGATGACCGGCATGTCACGACCGTTCGACCGCCACTTTTTGAGGATCGTTAGGCCGTCGATCTTCGGCAGCCCCAGATCAAGGACGACGGCGGCGAAGTCGTCATGCTCGCCAGCGAACAGGGTGGCTTCCCCATCGGATTCGTGGACGACGTTGAAACCGGCCTTGGTGAGCTGGGCGGTCACGTCACGGGCGATGAGCGGGTCGTCTTCGGCAAGCAACAGGCGCATCATTCGTTCTCGATTTCGGCGATCCTGCCTGACGCGGCGTCCACTTCCACCTCGGTGACCTGACCGCCGCCCCTCAGAATCCGGAACTCGTAGATTATGCGATCGTCATGCCGATCGACACTGACATCGATCAATTCGCCGGGCAGCTTGGCGAGGACTTTCGCCTTCAGTACGGCAAGAGGCAGAATCTTCCCTTCGTGGACCCGTTTAGGCAGGTCGTCGTGCGACGGCAGGTCATCCGCTTCGCGGGAACGAGCAGGCAAATCGTCGGCATGTGCGCTCCATACCGGAAGCGACGACCACAGAAGGACAAAGCAGACGAACGCGAGCGTGCGGGGCGGGTACATCGTCGGAGAATATCCTATCGAAGGTGACAATAACCTGACAATCGCGATCAGGTCGCCGTCAGGTCGCGCCCCATAGGTTCGAAGCCGACCAGACGAGCAAAACCGCTCCTGGGATGATGGAGAAAAACCAATGAAGAAGATCATGTTCGCAACCCTCCTGCTCGCCACCGCGTCGATCGGCGTTGCCCGCGCCGAAGAGGGTCAGAATTGCACCCAGGCTCCCAAGGACAAGTGGCTGAGCGAGGACGGCATCAAGGAAAAGGCCAAAGCCGCGGGCCTCGACGTGCGCCGGGTCAAAATGGAGGGCAGTTGCTACGAGGTCTACGCCGTCGATGCGAAGGGCAAAAAGGTCGAAACGCTGTTCAACCCGGAGACCGGCGCAGCGGTCGGCAACGAAAGCGAATGACCATGGGCAGGATGGACATGGATGCGGCGGGCGCTTGCTCGCCGCCAAAGATCAGGGTCTGGGACCCGGTGGTGCGGATGTTCCACTGGGGTCTGGTGGGTCTGTTCGCCTTTTCCTATCTGACCGGTGACGAGTGGAAGCAGGCGCATATTCTGTCGGGCTACGCCATTGTCGGCCTCCTGCTCTTGCGAATCATCTGGGGCTTCGTCGGCAGTCACCACGCGCGCTTTTCCAATTTCATCTACGATCCGGTCACGACCCTCGGCTTCGTGCGTGACAGCCTGGCCATGCGCGCCAAGCGCTACATCGGCCACAATCCGGCCGGAGGCGCGATGGTGTTCGCGCTGCTCGTCGCGATCTCGGGCATTGCCGCAACCGGGTACATGATGACGACGGACACCTACTGGGGAGTGGAATGGGTGGAAAGGACGCATGAACTGCTGGTCGATGTGACGCTTGGCCTCGTCGGTCTTCACGTCGCAGGCGTCCTCCTGGCAAGCATCGAGCACAGGGAAAACCTTGTCCGAGCGATGGTAACCGGCAGGAAGCGAGCCGATTGACCTGGATCGGCGTCGCGGCCGGGTAGGACCTGAAGCCATGGAAGGCACCTGGGTTAAGGACTTGTTGCTCACTTGACCGAGCTGATCTCGTCCTGGCGTCTACGAACGACCACGGGGCGCGCAGGTGGACATCTTGGCTTCGTCAGCGGCCTGAATGAAAGCCTGGCGCGCGGTCTCCTGCGAGACATGCCCGCTTACGGCCGCGGCGCAGATCTCTCTCGCGAATGCGTGTTTTCTTCGCGAGCCTTTCCATCGGTTGGCGAGAAAATCGAGCGCCTCGCTCGCTCCGCCGATAGCCTGAGGGACGCTCATGCCCACCTGGACGAAAACGGGTTCCGACCAGGTTCGTACTATCTGCTTCTGGGGAGCCATCCTCGATCTCCTGAAGGTTTCGGACTGCGAGCGGGGCATCATCACGAGGCCCGACCACGATCGGGCGCTGGCTGATGGCGTCAGGATACCCGGTTCGAACGGCGTGGACGTTGATATCGATCAAGCCAGGCACGATCGCACTCTGAAATCACCCTGTTCTCGCCTTAGCCGGCTCGATCCTCCGTGTCGCTTCAGCCGCGATCGTTCCTCGGTGAGGCAGGTGGCTGGCGTCGCGGTCATGGCACGGCGCGAACGCGATCGGTCCGTCCTCGACGACTCGAACCATACAAGTGGTTGATCCAGCGCAATGTTTGAAACCGGTGTGCATCGTATCCTCAAAGGGCGCTCCAACTCGTGGAGGACAATACTCAAAGAGGAGAGTCAGGATGTCCATTTTCAGACTGCCAACGATCACTATGCTGGCCTTGCTCGGTGCCGTCGGCGCCATGGGCAGCGCCTCCGCCCAGACGAAAAGTCCAGACCCCGCCCAGTCTGAGGCTAAACCCGATGCCGACGGATCGGAAATGATGCCAGGCATGATGGGCCGCAACATGATGCCATCTGGCATGTACCCAGGAATGCGCATGATGGGGCCAATGCGCGGTCATATGGTGAAGATTATGTTTGCCATCGCCGATAGCGATGGGGACGGTGCAATTTCTTTCGAAGAGTTGACCGCAATCCACAAACGCGTCTTCAACGCGGTCGACGCGAACAATGACGGCAAAGTCACACCTGAAGAAATGCAGGCGTTCATGCAAGACATGTGATTGGACGCTGGCATTGCCGGCCGTTGCATGGGAGCCCAAAGGAGACATCTCATGACCTATACGCTGGATAGAACCCTCTGGGCGACCAGTTTCGACGATGCGGTCGGCAGGACGAAATCCGCTCTCTCCAAGCACGGTTTCGGAGTTTTGACGGAGATCGATGTCAAGGCAACCATGAAAAAGAAGATCGACGCCGACATCGACGACTACCTCATCCTCGGAGCCTGCAATCCGCGCATGGCGTTCGAGGCAATGAGACTGGAACCGAAGGTGGGGGCCATGCTCCCGTGCAATGTCATCCTGCGCGGGGTCGATGGCGGCGATGTCATGGTGAGCGCAATCGATCCGGTTGCCTCCATGCAGGCGATCGACAACGAAGTGCTGAACAGTCTAGCAAGCAAGGTCCGATCGATGCTCGCCGAGGTGGTGGCCGAGATCTGACGATTATGAGTTCCGGCCCCCGAGCCTTGAGGAGTCGAAATTGCGTCCGCTCCTCTTTCGTTGCGACCGGAACCGCAACATCCTAGAACTCACCGCGTCCTCAAGCAGGGTGTGCAGGAAGGGGAGAAAGTTACTCGTCAAACTGCGGTGCCAACCAAAGCACCGATCCCCGCCGTCAATGCCATAGCGAAAGCGCCCCAGAAAGTGACGCGAGTGGTGGCCCTCCAGACGTTGGCGCCGCCCGCTTTCGCGCCGATAGCGCCCAGCAGCGCGAGGAAGGCCAAGGACGCGGTTGCAACGGTATAGATCAGCAACGAGGCGGGCGAAAGTACGACCATGAGCAGGGGCAATGCGGCTCCCACCGCAAACGTGAGGGCCGACGTCAAAGCTGCCTCAACCGGCCGGGCCGCCATGTGTTCGACGATACCGAGTTCGTCGCGCGAGTGCGCGTCGAGAGCATCATTTGCGGTCAGTTGGATCGCGACTTGCCTGGCCAGCTCGGCGGTGAGACCGCGTTTGACGTAGATCTCCGTCAGCTCCTCGTGCTCAGCTTCGGGTTGCGTCTCCAACTCGATCCGTTCTCGCGCGAGATCGGCTTCCTCGGTGTCCGCTTGGGAGCTTACCGACACGTATTCGCCGGCCGCCATGGACATCGCGCCCGCGACCAGACCAGCGACGCCTGCTACCAGGATCTGCGAGGGTCCGGCGGACGCGGTAGCGACGCCCATGATCAAGCTCGCCGTCGAGACGATTCCATCGTTTGCGCCGAGGACGGCAGCCCGTAGCCAGCCGATGCGGGAGACCAGGTGATGTTCCGAATGCAGTCTGCTCAACGGATAGGTCGTCAACGGCAGGTGAAATTGAGGCTTCATAGGGCATCTACCTTTCAAGATATCCTGATTTTTGCTCTGACCGAGCGTGGCCGCTTCCGTCTTGCGCAAGCAAATGGTGCCAGGATGCTTGCTAGAATACACCGATCGGATGGTCGCGATTTGACGCCGATCAATGTTCACACCTATCGACAGCCTATGATGAAAGCGCACCTCGATTACATGAGATGAAAAGAGTGGGAGCACGCCTCCCGTCAGAGCCATCGAGGTAAATGGAGATTGAAACATCCGGTCGACTTCCGAGCGAAGGCTGTCCAAGGGTGACCAGCGGCCTGATATCGATGGCGTTTTCGGCTCGGTGTTGGTTGGAAGATTAGCAGGATGTTCAGCCGGCTGCCTTTGCGACAAGCCATGTCTTTTCAGCAAAGGAGGTCAAAGACTTGACTACGGCCTTCGACGGGCGATGCGACGCAACCCGCCGAAACACTCTGCCAGGATATTCTACGCATCATCCACGGGCAGCGCCTGGTATCTGGTTCGACCGAGAGCGTTTGAGCTGAAGCCGCTTAAAGTTCATCAGCCAACCCTGTCGTAGCAAATGACGGTGCTAGGCTCGTTCCCGACGATGAAATGCTTAGAAAATCGCCTACGGCTGAACGCAGAGAAGGTTGCTTGATAATCGTTGCAATCAATCAGGACAGGTTTGCGAGTTGAAACGAATGGCGTGCATCGAAGACTCAACACGTCCGCCATCAGGATGTGGGATCTGGGCTCGCGGCAACTCTGGTCCTTCCATTCAAAGGAGCGTAGGGCCTAGAAAAATATAGGATCCAAGCACCAATTTTCTGAATGTACATCATCGCCTGGACACTCAGTCCCTCAACTTTGTCCCCGAGCAAGCGAAGATCGCAAGGTGCTCGCCGCGCCCTGCTAGCGGCTCACGACCGACCTCCCGCCATGTGCGAAGTTGTCCCGAGCGCATCACCACGGTCTCAGAAGCCAGGAGCGCTGTATTAAACCGCTTGGTGGCCTGTTCGATCTTAGCAGCCACATTGACGACGTCGCCAAGCACTGTGAATTCAATTCGTTTGTCGTCGCCAACAAGCCCGCAATACACTTCACCCGTGTGAATGCCAATCCCCACCCGGATCGGTGGATCAAATCCGCGCTTAGCGTTCCATTGATCCATGAGTTCGAGAAGCTCTTGGGCACATGCTATAGCGCGGGTACAGTCATCACTCTGGGGATCTGGGACGCCAAATACAAGCAGAGCGCCATCTCCAATGAACTTGTCGACAACGCCGCCGAAGGCCTCCGCGGCATGCGTTACCCGTCGCCGAAAGGAAGAGATAAAGATGGACAGCCGCGCCGGATCCACGCCCTCTGCATAAGCAGTAAACCCTCGTATATCGACGAACAGGATGGCGGCCTGTTGGCGTCGGCCTTGCCGCCACGTGGAGATATCACTCTCCCCCGCCAATGGCGCGATCTCGGCTGGAAGGAATCGAGCAAGGTTCGCCCGCCGGGTTGTCTCGTTGACAGCGCGCATGAGAAGGCGCCGAGAACGCAGCATTGCGAGTGCCGTTGTGAGGCCGATTAGCATCAGCATGACGGCCCGCATGAGATAAGCCGGCAGTGAGAACAGGCGACCGATGTTTGCCTCTAGGTCGGAAGGAACTTCGGCGATTCCAAAGCCGTTCAGGAACGAGCGAAAACCGAGCGCGCAGACGACGCCAACCAAGGCGATCATTGTAACAATAGTGGCCCACACTTGAACGAGTGGCCGATACCGAAGGGCGCCAACGGCGAGGCCGAGAGGTACGAGCCAGATGGTCGGTATTGCAGCGATCCAGTTGCCGCCCAGGCCAAGACCTTCTAGGCCGAGAAACAGGCTGTATCCGAGAATGGCCGCGTCACCGGTGACGAGGACAAATGCCATCCATGGCCTGAACCAGCGGCGGATAACCAAGAGCAACGATACGATACCGAGGGCCAGGAAGGTCCCGACCGTGAACTGAGCCGTGAAACGAACCTGGCTCAGGCTGTATTCATCGGTGAGTTCGGCTGTCCCTGACCAAACGACCAGACCACTCGCGAGGAGGGCGAGCCCCACGGCGATTCGAACCCATCCAATCGCATATTCCGCCTCAATCTCCGATTCCCGGAATAGCTTATCTACAGAATCGCTCGTCGGGGCCGAGCGGCTCGCATGCGATCGATTGGCGATCGTTTTGAAAAGCCACCCCAAACAGATCCCTCCCGGCACTCGGACGACAGGCACACACGTCCGAGGGTGCAGCCATCTCATATCATATTTGCAGCGCTTTTTGAATTTTGCGGAGCTCGAAAACCGAAGGATGCAACGCGATTGATATCGCCCTGGGCCTCATTGTAGACGCCACGCGTGGCAACTGTTGCCACACTTTTTTTCAGCCGGCACCATGATTATGGCCTTCGCGGAGACGGCCCCGGCCGAGGACCAGAATTTACAGTCGAGGTTTATCGGAGATGACGGCAGGTGCGATGATGGGGCGAGCCGGCATGATGGGCGGAATGCGCGGCGACGCGACGCGTAGTCACATGATGAATTTCGTGTTCGCCATCGCGGATGTCGATGGAGCCGGAACACTTCCTTCGAGGAAGCAACGAGGTTACGATACCAGTCCACGATCGCCCCCCAAGGGTCGACGATCTTCGCCAGACCCGAGACAAATGCGACCACGGTACCCATCTCGGTCTTGCCGGTGACAACGTAGATTCCCCCAGGACGAAAATGCCAACGTAGCCCAATTGCGCCATGAGATTCATGAGAAAGTTCATGGCGTACTTGTAGCGGTAGATCCCCATGTTGGCGGAGAAGATCGCTCCGATGCGCGAAGTTTGAGGATTCTCTCCCTGGCCACCTTCGATCGCATGCACCATGCCTTCGCTGACGTCGCGCATGATGGCGACCTTCGCCTCGACCCGGCGGTTGATCGCGGCCTGCATCATCGGGACGAAGGCAATCTGCGGGGCAAAGGTCGCTGCGACGGCCAGCATCATCAGCGGCTGGAGATAGATCAGGTAGCTGCAGACGGTGACAAGGATGCCGACCTGCAGCAGCGGCTCGGAGATGCTGGTTCCAACGAAACCGCCGACCGGCTCGGCTTCCGCAAGAACAATCGACAGCTCGACACCCTCGAGCATGGATTCTGATGGCGGCGTCTCGGCCTGATGCAGAACACGCGCCCGCAGCCAGAGCGTGCCCCTCTCGCCCACCCAGCTTCTGTAGAGATTGAGGGTGAATTTAATGGCGCCCTCCACCACTGCCACCGCGAGATAGAGCGAAACGAGAAAGAGAAGCGACCCGTACGAAGCTTGCTGGGTCGCCTCGTTGATGATCCGACGCTGGAGTTCGAGAGGCGCCGCGCCTATAGCAAACAGAACCATGGACAGCCCGGCGATCAAAGCCTGATGACGCCTTCCCATCAGCCAGATGAAACCGAACAGGTCGGAGGCCATCGAATCCGTCGCACTTCCGGTCCTTTGCGAGAAGCGGCCAAGCAATTCAGTCCTGGAGCGCCAAATGTTCATTGCGCACTCACGGGTCAGAAAGAGAGCGCTCGACGCGCCCGCTTCGAGAGTCGTCGGATGGTTTCACCAGCAGGACGCCCACGACCGTCCCGACCATGAGGATCAGGATGACGAGGAGAAGCCTCGACATGATGGCGTCTGCGATGACCCTGACAATCATGACGGAAACTCCAGGGACGATTTCATCGTTTGAGGGGGCTCACCATGCGGAAGCCAGGGTGATCTTGTTCACCACGCCGCCGACGCCGCGGACGCTTTCCGCCGCCACCCTGGCCGCTGAGCGTTCCAGCTCCGTCTCGACCTCCCCCCTCAGGGTGACTACCCCGTTGGAGACGGTGGCATTGACCATGGGGGGCGTAATTTCGAGCTCGGCTTCCAGGCGGCTACGAACGGCGGTCCCTAGGGCCTCGTCGCCGGAAGCGGTGCACTGCCGTGGAACATCGAGAAGCGCCCGCATCAAGTCGCGACGGCTGATTATTCCGGCGAGGCTGCCGTTCTCGACGACGGGCAGGTGTTTGATGTCGTGGGCCTGCAGGAGTTCTGCGAGCTGGCTCGCGGTGGCGGTCGGGGCGGCGCTGACGACAGGCGTCGACATCACGTCCTTGACGCGCCAGCTTCGGGCCTTCACATAGTCCGCCAGTGCATCTTCGCGGTCGCGCGTATGCGGTACCGCCCGTCTCGCCCAAGAAGACGCCACCCGGCGCAGCAGGTCCCCCTCGGTAACGATGCCCGTGAGCCGCCCTTCGCCATCGACGACGGGCACCGCGCCGATCTTGCTGGCGTTGACGATCTCGACGGCTTCCCTGACGTTGTGTCCCTCGTCGAGCGTCGTCACGGGGGTCGTCATGATGTCTCTAGCAAGCATCGCGCTGTCTCCTTGTTGATTAAACAATTACGGAGCCAACACACGTTGAGCGCATTGACGTGGATCAAGCCTGACACGAAGCCGCGGGAGGCCGTCTTCGCGCGTCGTCGTCTCCGGAGCCTGCCGACGAAGTGCGGCATCAGGCTCGCCGGCATTGCAACCTTTTGCAGGATCAAGACGTTATGGTTCGGTTTCGTCCTCGCGCGGCACATCGACGGCGAGGTTGCCACCTCGCACTCGAAACCTCTCTCCTACGTGCTGACGTGGCTGTGGCAGTATAGCTGGTGGCAGTTGCTAGCTAATTCCGGTCATCAGTCGCGCGAGGAGGAGCGTGCCCAGCGCCAATTCTGGATTTCCGGCATGTCTTCTCCCCGCTCCCGCACGAACGCCCGGTGTTCGTCGAGCTTTGCATGCAGGTCTGCCATCACATCTGGCACCTTTTCGGCGAGATCGGGCACTCGCGCGATCGCCTCGAGAGCGAGATGATACCTGTCCAGCTCGTTCAATACGGTCATATCGAACGGCGTCGTCGTCGTTCCCTCCTCCACGAACCCGCGCACGTGGATGTTGCCGTGATTGGTTCGCCGGTACGTCAACCGGTGGATGAGATAGGGATAGCCGTGGTAGGCGAAGATGACCGGCCTGTCCTTCGTAAAGATACCATCGAACCGTGCATCGTCGAGGCCATGGGGATGCTCCTTGGGATCCTGCAGCGCGAGCAGATCGACGACGTTGACCGTCCTGATCTTGAGATCTGGTATCGCCTCGTGCAGCAGCATGACGGCCGCGAGCGTCTCCATGGTCGGCACGTCGCCCGCACATGCCATCACGACGTCGGGCGCGATCGTATCGTACTCGAAGCTAGCCCAGTCCCAGACGCCAATGCCCTCCTCGCAATGCTTCACCGCCTCGTCGATCGTGAGGTACTGGGACTCCGGCTGCTTGCCGGCAACGATCACGTTAACGCGGTCGTAAGTCTTCAGGCAGTGATCGCCGACCCACAGGAGCGTATTGGCGTCTGGCGGCAGATAGATGCGGACTACGTCTGCCTTCTTGTTGGCGACTAGGTCGACGAAGCCGGGGTCCTGATGCGAGAAACCGTTGTGGTCCTGTCGCCAGACATGCGACGTCAGGAGGTAGTTCAGCGACGACACCGGCTCGCGCCATTCCAGTCCCCGAGACACCTTGAGCCACTTGGCGTGCTGGTTGAACATCGAGTCGATGATGTGGATAAAGGCTTCGTAGCAGGAGAAAAGCCCGTGGCGGCCAGTCAGAAGATATCCTTCCAGCCAGCCCTGGCAGAGATGCTCGCTGAGAACCTCCATAACCCGTCCATCTCTGCCGAGATGGACATCGTAGTCTTCAATTTCTTGCATCCAGACGCGGTCAGTCTGCTCAAAGACGGCACCCAGCCGGTTCGACTCGGTCTCGTCCGGCCCGAAGATCCGGAAGTTTTTGGCCTCGGCATTGAGCCGCATGACGTCCCGCAGATACCGTCCTAAAATCTCTGTCGACTGGACCTGGGAAGCGCCACGAACGTCAATCGCAACCGCGTGGTCGCGAATGTCCGGTAACTGCAGCTCCCGCCGCATCCGTCCACCGTTTGCGTAGGGCGTCGCTCCCATGCGCTTCTCACCGGTCGGCGCCGTGGCCCGCAACTCGTCCTTGAGCCGCCCGTCCGTTTCGAACAGGTCGTCGGGATCATAGCTACGCATCCAGTCTTCGAGGATCTTTCGGTGGCCGGCATCCCCGCGGCAATTGGCGACAGGCACCTGATGGGCGCGCCAGAATCCCTCCACCTTCTTGCCGTCAACCTCCTTCGGCCCGGTCCACCCCTTGGGGCTGCGAAGCACGATCATCGGCCACCGCGGCACGCCGGCCGCGGGCGACCCGTTCCTCGCCGACGCCTGCAAGGATTCGATGATGTCGAAGGCCCTGTCGAAGGCGGCCGCCATCTGCCGATGCATGTCCGCCGGCTCGTGGCCCTCGACGAAGATCGGCTCATAGCCAAATCCTACGAACAGGCTGCGGAGATCCTCGTCGCTTGTCCTCGACAGGATCGTCGGATTGGCGATCTTGTAGCCGTTGAGATGCAGGATCGGCAGCACAGCGCCGTCGCGAGCAGGATTGAGAAACTTCGTCGAATGCCAGGCCGCCGCAAGCGGGCCAGTCTCAGCCTCACCGTCGCCGACCACGCAGGCTACAACGAGGTCCGGATTGTCGAACGCGGCGCCGAAGGCGTGGACCAGCGCATATCCGAGTTCGCCGCCTTCGTGGATCGAACCGGGGGTCTCCGGGGCCACGTGGCTGGGTATGCCTCCCGGAAAGGAAAACTGTCTGAACAGCTTGCGCATGCCATCGGCATCCTGCGAGATGTCGGGATAGACCTCGCTGTATGTCCCCTCAAGATAGGTGTTCGCGACCATTCCCGGCCCCCCGTGGCCAGGCCCGCACACGTAAAGGACGTGTCCGCCACGAGCCTTGATGATGCGGTTGAGATGGGCGTAGATGAAGTTGAGGCCGGGCGTCGTTCCCCAATGTCCGAGAAGGCGGGGCTTGATATGTTCCGGCCGAAGCGGCTCACGCAGAAGCGGATTGTCCATGAGGTAGATCTGGCCGATGGACAGATAGTTGGCGGCCCGCCAGTAGCGGTCGATGAGTTCGAGTTCGCGCTCGGTCGGCGGTGGGCTGCTATGTTCAGACATGTTCGATCCTTAAAGCCTGTGGCGGCTGATGACTTCGATTGCTTCTTCGGCGATCACCTGTTCCTCGTCGGCCGGAATGACGAAGGCGACGATTTCGCTTTCCCTCGCGCTGATCACGGTCGCGTTCATCTTGTTCGCGAGCTCGCTCAACGAGAGACCCAGCCAGCCCAGATGGTGGGCGACGCCACTGCGTATTTCCGGTTGATGCTCGCCGACGCCGGCGGTGAAGACGACGGCGTCCACCCCGCGTAGAGAGACGGCAAGCCTTCCTATCTCGCCGGCGATCCTGAAGCAGAAGAGGTCGAGGGCTTCCCTGGACGCCGGATGGAAGTCCTCCAGCAGGACCCGGACGTCACCGCTTTTCCCGGAGACGCCGAGTAGCCCGCAACGGTGGTAGAGGAAATCCTCGAGGCTGTCTGCGTCGTGGAAAATGTTGCGCAGAAGGTGGACGACAGCGCCGGGATCGAGCGACCCCGGCCGGGTCGACATCGGAACTCCGCCCAGCGGGGAGAAGCCCATGCTGGTGTCTATGCTCACGCCGTCGACCATTCCGCAAAGGCTCGCGCCGCTTCCAAGATGCGCGCAGATGATACGGCCGGCGGCCAGGTCTGGATCGTGTTTCCTGAGCTCGCCGGAGACGTACTTATAGGAAAGTCCGTGGAAGCCGTATCTGCGGATCCCGGCGTCGTGCAGCTCTCTGGGAATGGCGAGCCGCGCGGCAAGACTGCTCTGCGACGAATGGAATGCGGTATCGAACGACGCAGTCTGCGGTATGTCCGGATATGCACTCCGGACGGCGCGAACGATCGCAAGCGCCGGAGGGAGGTGCACCGGCGCGAGATGCGTCAGGTGTTCCATTCTGAGGACGACGTCTGGCTCCAGAAGAACGGGGCCATCGAAGACCTGTCCGCCGTGGACGATGCGATGGCCGGCCACCACGGGGTCGAATCCTCTGCGGACAATGCAATCGACGACCTGCAATACCAGCCGCGCGTCGATCTCTGTACTGGATGGAAGATCGACAGCCTCGTCCCCGTCAGAAAATCGGAAGGTGAACCTTGGCTGGTCCCCGAGCGTGGCAATACCGCCTCCCAGCCGGAGTGCCCGACCGTCCTTCAGCCTGAAGACGCCGACCTTGAGGCTGGAGGACCCGGCGTTGAAAGTGACGGCAACCCTATCCATGGCCCGAAGCCCTGGAGCGTGCCGTCCCAGCAGACTTCGCAGCCACCTTCGTTGCAGCCTGCCTGGCTGCCTCCTTGCTTGCCTCTTCGAAGAACTCGCATGCGTACTCGAGGACGGACGTCTCGTCTTCCGACGACAGACCGAACGGCGCGCACTGCTCCTTCATGGCCCGCAAGACCTTCTTCTTTAACGCAGCGACCGCAAAGGCATTCTTCGAAGCGAGAACCTCCCTCAGGCAGGTTATAGCGACGACCTCCAGGACGGTAAGCTTGCCTTGCACCTCACCCTGGGTCGGTATCGCGAAGCGTTCTCCGCCGCGCTTGCAGTCACGATCCATGATTAACATTGCCGTCTCTCCTCCCTTCGGCCGCCGAAACATCGTCCGGGTCCAGTGCGCGTCGAAGCCTGCGCAGCACGACCGCACGGCCCTTCTCGTCGGCGACGGATTTCAGACGATCGGACAGGTCCAGAACGAACCGCTGATAGTCGTTGTTCCAGTCGGGCTTGCCGGGCACGACCGGCTTGATACGTGCGGGCGTCGTGTCTTCGATGAGGCGTGCACCCGCCGGTGAAAGCTCGTAGGCGTCGTCCAGCGACGGGCAGACGACCTTTGCGGAAACTTGCTTCGAAAGACGCGCGGACATCGCTTCACGAGCGCTCTCCTCTCCATGGACAAGGAAGACTGCGTTCCGGATCGGTTCCCGCTCGGCAACCCACGCATCCAGTTCGCTTGCATCCGCGTGTCCGCTGTAGGCGTCGAGCGTGGCCATCCTGGCGCAGACGTGAATCTCCTCGCCCTGGATGCGGATATCGGTCGCGCCCTCCTGCAGGATACGGCCAAGCGTCCCCGCCGCCTGGAACCCGACGAACAGCACTGTGCACTCCGGCCGCCAGAGCCAGTTCTTCAGGCGGTGGCGGATCCGTCCCGCCTCGCACATTCCGCTTGCCGCGATGATGACGTGAAAGCCACGGACGAGATCGAGCGCCTTCGACTGCTCGGCCGTCTCGGTGAAGCGGACGTTCGGCGCGTTGAGCGCGCGAAGGAACGCCTTGCCGTGACCGAGGTCGGCCGCATGCTTCTTGAATGCCTCGGTCGCACGCGATGCGAGCGGCGAGTCTATCATGATCGGGCACCGGGGCACCTGTCCTTCGTCCATGAGGGCGACGAGATCGGTCAGCACTTCCTGCGTTCTCTCGACGGCGAAGGAAGGAATCAGAAGAACCCCGCCGGGGCTGTTCGAGCTCGCCACCACTTCGCGCAGCCGGTCCCGTCGATCCTTCAGAGCGTACTCTTCCCTTTCGCGGTCTCCGTATGTGCTTTCGCAGATGAGGTAATCGACCCCGGAAGGCGCCCGAGGGAGATTTTCGAACAGTTTGTTGCTCGCGCCGACGTCGCCGGAGAACAAAATTCTCGTCGCCCCGTCTGCGCCGGGCGTCTCGACTTCGATCGATGCGGAACCCATCAGATGTCCTGCATTCCAGTAACGGAACCTTACGCCGCCAACGGTCTCCCGCCACTCGCCGTACTCGACCGCGATGAACTGCGGCAGCATGCTGCGGGCGTCGTCGGCGGTATAGATGGGCTCCACCGTCTCTCGCGCCCTTCTGCTGTTCCTTCGATTAAGCTGCCGGACCTCCGACTCCTGGATGTGACCCGAATCCTGCAGCATGATCGTGCAAAGGTCGATCGTTGCTGCCGATGCAAAGATTGGCCCACCGTATCCCGCCTTCGCGAGCTTCGGAAGCAGGCCCGAGTGGTCGATGTGCGCATGTGTGAGCAGCACTGCGTCGACTTTTGCTGGATCGAATGGGAGCAGCTTGTAGTTCAGCTCCTTTTCCGATTTGGATCCTTGAAACATCCCGCAATCAACGAGAATGCGCGCCCCGGCCGTCTCCAGCAGGAAGCACGATCCGGTCACCGACCCCGCGGCGCCGTGGAAGTGAAGGATCGGATTGGCCATGACAACTCCTATGTGTTGTCAGGCACTTTAAGGCACCCCGGACGATCGCACGTTGACGAAGGTCAAAGACGTGTTCGCGGCTCGCCTGACGGGCAATTTTGGGGAAATGCAGGCCGTCGCCAGGTTCAATTGACCAAGCGCAACGCCAGAAATTTTGGACGGCGCATCATACCTCGCGAGGCCAACGGGCTTCGGACCCCAACAGGAGGTAGAAATGACGGACTTAGGAATCCAACAGGACATACTCGACGAGCTGGCGTTCGAACCCAGCATCGACGCCGCGCATATCGGCGTCTCGGTGGAAGATGGCATTGCGATCCTCTCCGGTCACGTGTCGACCTATACCGAAAAGCTGACAGCGGAAGACGTTGCAGCGCGGGTGAAGGGCGTCCGGGCGGTGGCTGTGGAGATCGAGGTGCGGTGCGTAGGTCACAAGCAGCATGCGGACGACCAGATTGCATCGCGGGCGATCGACATCATCGCCTGGAACACGGCGCTTCCGGAGGGACCGGTTCATGTAAAGGTCGAGAGGGGCTGGGTGACGTTGTCGGGCGAAGTGCGCTGGCAGTTCCAGAGGGCTGCCGCCGAACGTGCAGTCAGGAAGCTCGGCGGCGTGGTCGGCGTCCTCAATCTGCTGACGATACGGCCGTGCCCATCGGTGCCGGACGTCCGCCGTCGGATCGAGGACGCGCTGAAGCGGAGTGCCGAAGTCGACGCCGGCGGCATTTCGGTGAAGGTTCAGGACGACAAGGTCGTTCTCGAAGGCGGCGTGCGCGCCTGGCACGAGCGCGGCGTCGCCGAACGGACGGCCTGGTCTGTTCCAGGCGTTGCCACCGTCGAGAACCACATCCGCATCAACTGAAAAAGAGGGAGGGGTCGCCGCCCCCTCCCTCTCTCCGCGCCCACCGTACGCCACCCCCTCGGCGTAGCGGAGGGTTGACCGTCAGGCCGCCTTGACCGTGATCTTCTTGTCGTTCTTCTGCCGCTCGGGCGTCTTAGGCAGCGTTACCTTGAGAACGCCGTTGGAGAACTTCGCCTCGATCTTCTCGCTGTCCACGCCGCGCGGCAATTCCAGGCTTCGGTGGAATGATCCGTAGCGCCGTTCGGAAAGGTAATAGTCGTTTTCCTTTTCCTCCTTGGCCTCGTTCTTCTCGCCCTTGATGGTGAGAACCCCGTCGGCGAGCGTGACGTCAAGATCCTTGGCGTCCACGCCTGGAAGCTCGGCCGACAGCTCGAAGGCTTTGTCGGATTCAACGAGATCGACGGCGAGCATGCCGCGCGAGAACGCAGCCGGCATCCTGCTGAAGGCCCGGTCGAAGATCGACGGGCTCCCGAAGTCGCTGAACACGCGGTCGATCTCGGACCGCAGGCTGTCGAGGGGCCACCAGCGGTCGACTGGCGCCGCCGGCCTTGCTTCTGTCTTTACGGAAAGTTTCGTTGCAGAATCTGCCATTGTCATTCTCCTTCTCTCAAGAATGCCGTCGTTCGCAGGCGGCGATGCGCAGATAGAACAGTCCATTGCATCCTCAGTCTTTGATCACCGTCAAATCACCCTGGCTTTTGTCATTCGAGTTTCCTCGGACTGAGGATTGACCTGGGACAAGGCCCCAACTGTCGGACCATGCGAACATTTCCTCTCAATCGAGGAGGAAAGCCGCCATGACATCGGGATATTGCGTCCGCCTGCTCCACTTGGACGATGCGCTGATCGCCTACAGCCTGATTCAGGTGGCGGCTCCGTGCTTTTCTGCCGACGATTGGGCGCAAGTGGTGGCGAACGCCGATCGGTGGACGCTCGTCTCGTTAAAGGATCCGGCAGGCTATGTGCGTGGGCTGGCCGCCTACCGGATCGGCGCGCATCCGATCGCCGGACGATTGATGGACGTTCCGATCTTCGCGGTGGCGAGCGTCATTGACGACATGACCATCACGGACCTCCTGTTCACCTCGCTTCGAAGGCGATCGGCGGGATGCGACTACATGCGGTTCTGGGCGCAGTTTCCAGGTGATTTCTCAGAGATGGAAAGCGAAGACCGATTTCGTCGGTGGGATCATGGCCTGATGTTCAGGATCGACCGGAAGCCGTCTCCGGCCTTGCTGTGAAGAGATATCCGACGCCACGAACAGACTTGATCAGGCTAGGATTGGCCGCATCCGTCTCTATCTTGCGCCGCAGCCTGACGATCAGTGCGTCGATGGTGCGGTCGAAGCCGTCGCGGCCGCGCTTGTGCGTCAAGTCCATCAGCATGTCACGCGTCATGACACGCCCTGCATGGGTGGCGAATACATGCAGCATGTCGAACTCCCCCGTAGACATCGCCACTTCGTCCCCGGCCGGGTTCGTCACCGCTCTCCGTTCCACGTCAAGCCGCCATCCAGCGAAAAAGAGCACGCCTGCTTCCGGGGGTGCGGCTTCGTTGGAAACTGTGCGTCTCCGCAGGACCGTCCTCACGCGGGCGAGCACCTCCCGGAGATGGAATGGCTTGCCAATGTAGTCGTCCGCGCCGACCTCCAGACCGACGACGCGGTCCATGACATCGTCGCGGCCGGACAGCATGATAATGGGAACGTCCGACCCTGAACGGATTTCCCTTGCGAGCTGGAGCCCGTCGCAGTCTCCCGGCATGACGAGGTCAAGCAGAACGGCGTCGAATTTTGCCCCGGCCATTCTGGCGCGCATCTGCGAGCTGCTGCCTGCCACGTCGACGTCGAATCCCTCCTCGCCGAGATATTGCGCGAGCATTCTTTGGATCCGGACATCGTCGTCCACGACAAGTATGCGGGTCCGTCTGACAATTCCGCTCGTCATTCCAGCATTCTTCGCTTGTTACGGATTGTTACACAATCGCACCAAGTCTTACGCTTCTCGCATTCCGGTGTCATCAGCGTTCGGTCAAATCCAGGCCACGCAACGGCAGATGGAGCCACGACATGCAAGCGGTATCAAACATCCATTCACTCGAACGGCCACTGTCGCATGGAATGATCGACTTCGCCCCGCTGTTCATGCACCAGACCGTCGAGACTGCCCAGTCGGGAACCACGATCTTCTTTGAGGGCGACGCCGCCCGGCACGTGTTTCGCATCGTGCGCGGGAACGTCCGCATATGCCGGTTCCTTCCCGACGGCCGCCGCCTCATCATTGGTTTTCTTGGTGCAGGCGACCTGGTCGGACTATCATTTCGCAACCGCTACATGTTTGCAGGCGAGGCTATCGATGAGGTGGCCTTCACCCGGATGAACAAGCGGACGCTGGAAGAGGAACTGCAACTCGTGCCTGATTTCCGGCTTCAGCTCCTGTCGCAACTTCGCGACGAAATCTCCGCAGCGCAGGACCACATGCTCCTGCTGTCGCACAAGAACGCCGAGCAACGCGTCTGCACTTTCCTGCTGCATCGGCTGGAACGGAGCGAGGGACGGGACGGCCGGACGATCAGTCTGCCAATGGTCCGCGCCGATATCGCCGACCATCTCGGCATGACGATCGAGACCGTGTCGAGGACGCTTACCAAGCTGGTCGCCAAAGGCATACTATTGCCTGCGGACAAGCATCAGTTCAAGGTTGCGAGCCGGTTGGCACTGGCCCGCACCGCCGACGAAGACCCGGACGACGTGTTCGAGGACGTAGACGCAGGAGCACGCTATGCTGGAACACGCTATCAGTGAGACAGACCTGGACCGGATCGTGCGCATGTTCGACGGCTCCAATCTGATCGTCCACGGCTTCGATGGCGTCATCCAGCGCTGGACCTCGGGCTGCGAGCAGCTCTACGGGTGGTCCGCGTCGGAGGCCGTGGGAAAGGTGGTTCACGATCTCCTGGACACGCGATTTCCGGCGGACGTGGAGGAGCTTCGGACCGAAGTGCGTAACAACGGGTCCTGGACCGGACAGGTGGGGCACCGGCGAAAGGATGGTGCCAGACTCGCGATCGTGACGCGGTGGACCGTTCTCGAGCTTGGGGATCCGGACACGCTCATCGTCCAGTCCAACAACGACGTGACCCTCATGCAGCAGGTCGAGGACGAGCTGCGGGAGCGGCAGGCACACCTCCAGTCCATCCTAGCTACGGTCCCCGACGCAATGATCGTGATAGACGACAAGGGTTGCATCGCCTCGTTCAGCACTGCGGCGGAGCAACTCTTCGGCTACTCCGCGCACGAGGCCATCGGGCAGAACGTTTCCATGCTGATGCCGTCTCCGGACAGGGAGGCTCACGACGGATATCTGGATTCGTACATTCGGACCGGACGCCGCCGGATTATCGGCTACGGGCGCGTGGTCGTCGGCCTGAGGAAGAACGGGACCACCTTTCCGATGGAGCTCTCGGTCGGCGAGGCGGTCGCCGGCGGAAGGCGGACGTTCACGGGCTTCGTCAGGGATCTGACGAGCCGCCACCGCATTGAAGCCGAGCTGCGGCAGTCGCAGAAGATGGAGGCGGTCGGACAGTTGACGGGAGGACTCGCCCACGACTTCAACAATCTGCTCGCCGTCATCAGCGGCAATCTCGAAATGCTGGAGGCCCGTCTTGCCGAACCGGGGCAGTTGTCCCTGTTGCGGGAGGCGCAGTCAGCGGCCGACGACGGCGCCAGACTGACCTCCCAGCTTCTGGCATTCGGAAGGCGGCAGGCCCTCGCACCAAAAGAGCTGGACGTCAGCGCCCTGCTTGGAGAGTTTTCAGACCTCGTCCAGCGAACGCTGGGCGACTCCGTCGAACTCCGGACGATCATTCCTGGGCGGCGGATGAGCGCAATGGCAGACAAGGCGCAACTCCAGAGCGCGCTTCTCAACCTTTCGATCAACGCCAGAGACGCGATGCCTGCCGGCGGCCGTCTGACGATCGAGATATCAGGCGTCGAGATCGACTCCGACTACGCCGGGATGTATCCGGCGATCCGCCCCGGCAGATACGTCCTCATTTCGGTCACCGACACAGGCACCGGAATGACATCCGAGGTGATGGAGAGGGCTTTCGAGCCGTTCTTCACCACGAAACCGACCGGCTCGGGAACGGGGCTTGGACTCAGCATGGTCTACGGTTTCGCAAAGCAATCCGCAGGGCACTTGCAGCTCTACAGCGAACTTGGCGAGGGGACGACGGTTCGCCTGTTTCTTCCACGCGCCGACACCGGAAAGGATTCCCATCCGGACGAGCAGCAAGCCAAGGACGCCCCCTCTCTTGGCACCGAGACCATCCTGGTCGTCGAAGACGACGCGAGAGTTCGCAGAGTGACGGTCGGCCGTCTGCTGACGCTCGGCTACTCCGTCATCGAAGCTACGAACGGGATCGACGCGTTGAAGGAGCTGGAGGCGGGGCACGACGTAGCGCTCCTGTTCAGTGATGTGGCCATGCCTGGAATGAACGGCGACGAACTGGCCCGGAAGGTACGCGAGCGCTGGCCGAGGGTGAAAATTCTCCTCACGTCGGGCTTTTCGGAGCCTCATGCTGCGGAGAAGGAGATCCAAGCGGGCGCCGGCTGGCTAAAGAAGCCGTACACGGCCTCGGAGATGTCGACCCGCCTCAGGCTGCTGCTCGACGCGAGGCATGGTTGCGATCCTGCGTGACTGCGGGTTCCAACTCATAGCTCCCATTCGCGCTGTCGCTATTGGTGACGGAACATCGAGGTCGATATCCGCGGCAGATTCAGTCAACGTTCCCGAAAGATCGGTCTTCCAAGGACAACAAGCTCCTGACGCTCGCAACGGAGGTTCTGCATTGGCAGGCAAAAGGTTCGTTTCGAAGACGAGATCGACGCGGAAGTCGGGGCAAGGCCCAAGAGGTGCTCCCATCTTCGAGCTCGGAAATTGATGGCGTATGCGAGGGCGCTCGCACTGGTGCCCTCGCTGCTGAATGGGCTGCGCGGCTTAACGTCCAGCCGCTCCCAATATTCGATCACCCGACCGTCAGCCGGTCGTCGAGAGTGCTGATCCCCGGAGCAGACCATGCAGCGCGCTCCGCTGCCTGCCGTTCTGACCAGGTCTTCACCTTGCCGGATAGGGTGACCTTCCTGCCTTGGACGTCGATTCTGATTGCATCGGCCTCCAGAGCGGCGTCGCGTTGGAAAGCATCCTCGATGCGTTTCTTGACGTCCACGGCTGTAATGCGCGGCTTCAGCTCCACGAGATTGGATACCCCTACAACGCCGGCGAGATCGCGCACGGCGTCGTAGGCTGCGTTCTTTTGATATTGCCACTCGACCTCGCCCCGCAGGGTGACCCACCCCTTGAGGACCCGCACCTGCACGGAATCCTTTGGCACGGAGACGTTCCAGTCGAGCATCTTAACAGCCCGCCGGGCGATGTCGTCGTCGTCCGTTTCCTTGGGTCCGAAGATACGCACTTCAATTTCGGCAGCAATTCCGCGCACGCCCTTGACGCGACTGGCCACCCGCTCGGCGGCTTCCTTCTCCGCGTAGGTACGCACGTGACCGGTCAGGGTTACAATCCCGCTGTGAACCGCGACGCCGATGCCAGCCGCGTCGATGCTGGGCTCGAATTCCATTTCGTCGAGAATACTCTGTCTGAGATGAATGTCGTTCATGACAACCTCCTTCAGGTTTGCGACGTGCCGATGGTGCCAGCGCCGCAGAATTTCGTCGTTGATCTTCATCAACCACGAGAGCGACCTTGCGATCTCATCGGACCGAACACCGTGTGCGAGATCGCTACTGGGTCTGGACGTCGGCGGCCACGAAGAGGCGGTGGCCGTTCCTCACGACCGTGACGAGCGCGCGGGCATGCTCCTTCAAGAGTATTGCGAGCAGTTGCCCGACGTCGGTCACCGGCTGCTGGTCGAGAGCGACGATAACGTCGTCTGGCTGCAGGCCGGCCTGTGCCGCGACCGAACCCTCGGCGACGACGACGACGCGCGCGCCGAGACCGTCGGGGGAGTTCGCCATCTCGACGTCGGCGAGAGGGCCACGGGAGATATGGATGGTACGAGGAGCGGCCGGTTCGGCGACCGGTGCGGCGGATACCTCAGGAAAGGCCTCTATCCTTCGGCTGGCGCGATCGATCTGGAAGGACGGCTTGGACTCCAATGGTAGCGATCCCACAAGCCTGCGGACGTCGGACGCGCCGCGCACCGTCCTTCCGTCGACCATTCGGACGACGTCGCCCGGCTGAATTCCTGCATTCGCAGCCGGCGAACCGGGTCGGACTTCGCTGACGAGCGCCCCCGGCCCTTCATCGACGCCGAACGCTTTTGCAAGACCGGGCGTCAGGTCCTGCGTGACCAGTCCCACCTCGCCGCGTACCAGCTTGCCGGTCAGGATGAGCTGCCGCATCACGATACCGACAGTCTCGGCGGGCACTGCAAAACCAATGCCGATGCTTCCGCCGGCCGGCCCGATGATCGCGCTGTTGATCCCGACGACGACGCCGTCCTCGTTTACAAGTGCGCCGCCCGAGTTGCCGGGATTTGTCGAAGCGTCCGTCTGAATGAATCCTTCGTACCCCTCCGATCCCACGGCGCGGCGTCCAAGCGCGCTGACGATGCCCATAGTGGCGGTCTGGCCCAGGCCGAAGGGATTTCCGATCGCCACGACCACGTCGCCGACATGGAGCGAGGACGCGCTTCCAAAATCGGCCTGAACAAGATGATCGGGTGGAATTTGAACGACGGCGACATCCGTCTCGGGATCGGCGCCGACGAGTTTCGCTTTGAAGCGTCGGCCATCGGAGAGCGCCACCTCGATTTTCGAGGCGCTTGCGATGACATGCTGGTTGGTGACGATGTAGCCGTGGACCTCGTCGATGACGACACCCGAGCCGGCCGATTGGAAGCCGTGCTCTGCCGGCGCGGCGTCGTCAGGTAGTCCGAAGAATTTTCTGTAGAAGGGATCGGCGAGCGTCGCATCCGCGTCGTCGAGTTCCCTGCCCTGCACCGAGATGCTGACGACGCTCGGCACGACACGCTGGAGCATCGGCGCGAGCGACAGGCTGTTTGCAACGGCTGGAGCCGACAACAGGCTCTCACCTGCGATGAAGAGCGCCCCCAGGGCTAGCAACGAACGCGACATCTCTGATCTCCTCGCGGAAGCGCCGCCGGTTGTCGACGGACGTCTTGACGAAGAAGCTTCCGTTTTGCCCGA
Source organism: Rhizobium sp. P1_B8 (assembly GCF_056406515.1). Classification (NCBI taxonomy): domain Bacteria; kingdom Pseudomonadati; phylum Pseudomonadota; class Alphaproteobacteria; order Hyphomicrobiales; family Rhizobiaceae; genus Rhizobium; species Rhizobium sp. P1_B8. Next base: position 118,860 of record NZ_JBFTZZ010000011.1, read on the forward strand.
TCGATCCGCATTGATCCTCGTCAACGAGGATGGCGGCTATGGCACGATGATGGCTGCGCCGTTGATGCGGCCTGCCCGCAGGTCGTCGAGAGCCTCGTTTGCATGTTCAAGCGCGTAGACGATGGTGACGCATCTGACCTCGGCCGCCTTCGCGATCGAGAAGAATTCCGCCCCGTCGCCCCGCGTCAGGTTCGCCACCGAGACGACCCGCCGCTCGCCCCAGAGCAGACGGTAGGGCATGCTCGGGATGTCTGACATGTGGATGCCGCCGCAGACCACCGTTCCGCCCTTCCGCACTACGTCGAGCGCCATCGGCACGAGCTCGCCGGCCGGCGCGAAGATGATGGCGGCGTCGAGCGGCACCGGCGGCCTCTCACCGGAGAACCCGGCCCAGACGGCGCCAAGATCAAGCGCGAACTTCCGCCCAGCCTCGTCTCCAGGACGCACGAACGCATAGACGCTCTGGCCCCGATGCTTGCACACCTGCACGAGGATGTGGGCGGCCGCGCCGAACCCGTAGATGCCGATCGTCCTCCCCTCGCCCGCCATCTTCAAGGATCGCCACCCGATGAGGCCAGCGCAGAGAAGAGGCGCGGTCGCCACCGGGTCCGTATCATCAGGCAGTTCGAACGCGTAGCCCGCCTCGACGACCGCATGCGTCGCGAAGCCGCCGTCGATCGAGTAGCCGGTGAAGCCGGGGGCGTCGCAAAGATTCTCGCGACCCTCTCGGCAATATGGGCAGTGGCCGCAGGTGTGGCCCAGCCAGGGTACCCCGCCTTTTCGACCGATAAGACGACGAGGAACGCCCTCGCCCGTTGCGATCACGGTTCCCACAATCTCATGACCCGGAACGAGGGGAAGCTTTGGCTGGGAGAGGTCTCCGTCGCAGACGTGAAGGTCCGTCCGGCAGACGCCGCAGGCCCCCACCTTGACGACGACGTGGCCGGGCGACGCTGGCGGGTCCGGCCGCTCCACGAGACGGAGCGGCCGCCCCACCTGTTCGAGTACCATCGCCCTCACGCTTCCCTCCACCGGCATGTGCCACGCTCTAATCGTATCACCACCTTCCCGACCTTGGCTTGATCCCGGTCAAACATCCGGATTGATGCTCGTCAAAGACGGAACGCCTTGGAGCAGATAGCCTTCTGGACACAGCGCCACGACCTCATCCAAAGGAGACGGACATGCGCGAACAAGAAAAGACCCGCAAGGCAGCAACCGACATAGCCACGACCATTCCTCCAGTCGAGCGAACGTCCGCAGACCTTGTTCTCGAACGTCGGGACGAGGATCGCTGGGAGGTGACGGCGGCAACGCCGCGAGGCCAGGCGTGGGCGAGAGACCATTTCTGCTGCGCGCTCCGGCAATCCTTCACTGGCACCATGTGTCTCGACATCATGAGCGCCGATCGGCTTCTCAAGGAAGCGCATGGCGATGGACTGACCACCGAGTTCGTCAGCCTGTCTGGAAAGGACATATACTGACATGTTCGCCACAGTCGTCTGCGCGATCGGCCGAGGATCCCGGCAACGCATGCTCCAGCTCGTCGAAACGGCCCGCGCGCAGCTCGCGCCCAACGGAAGCCTCCACCTCGTTCACGCTCTGGAGGGTCTGCCCTCGTCGGCCTCTCCGGACGATTGGGCGGTCGAGGTGATGGCCGCCGCCGAGACCAGACTTTCGGAAGCTTTGCGGTCGACCGGCACTCCTGCTTCGATACACGTTCGCGCGGGCAACCCGTCTCAGGTCATCGTCGCCATCGCGAAGGAGATCGCCGCCGATCTCGTCTTGATCGCCTCTCACCGGGACGACGTGGTCGACCGGGTCTTCGGCTCAGTCGTGGAGCACGTCGTGCAGCGCGCACCATGCTCCGTGCTCGTCTTGCGAACGACCCGGTGAGCCGCGCGCTTCAAACAACCGTCTTCGCTTCAGCCTCCCGGACCTGACCGGCGGCGGCGTCTCGATACAGTTCGGCGGCGTGCGACAACGTTCGTGACCCGGCCTCGCACAGCCGCGCCACCTCCCTGGGATACTCCTCCAGCTCGCTCTCAACGTAGTCCGAAAGGGCCTCGACCGCATCACCGTTGTCGATGCTGCAGACAAGTCGAGCCAGGAATTCACAGTATCGTAGCCCTCGTCGCGCGGCGGACGCCGTCAAATCCGTGGTGACCCTGGCCGACGCGGCGCAGATCTCACCTTGAATCAGGAACCCCGTGCTAACAATGGGCGGGAGGTCGGCGTTGAGCGTGGCGCTGCGATGCAGGCTGGGGGGATATGGCATGTGGTGCTCCGTTTGTGGGATGTGGAATCAGCGCGAGGATCGCCTTTCATTCCGTCCTGACTGCGCTTCGACCCGACACGGCCGTTACGACGATCCCGTAGAAGACGTGAGGAGAGCCGTCGAGCATGGGGAGCTCGTGGGGCTTCATGGAGCCGATCTCCCACCAGTCCGAATACTTTTGGAGAAGCGACCATGCATGGAGCCTTTCGCTTCGTCGCGCGTCGCTGTCAGGAAACTCCTCGAACCTGCCTTCGACGACGACGCTCGTCCACCCGCCGGCGCTCGAACGCTGCTCGACGTGAAGGCAGACCTTGTCGTTTCCCCGCATCCAGTCGAGCTTCTTGCCGGGCATGGTGAAGCTATAGGCAACCCCGCTGGAAAAGGCGAAATAGATCGCCGCCACGTAAGGCTGCCCATCCTTGCAGCAGGCGAGATGACCGAAGCGCTCGTTCTCAAGGATCCGGTAGCACTCACCGGGGTTGATCTCCCTCAGCTTGATCGTCATGGCCGTGTCCTCCAGCTTTAATGAAGGCACGATCATAGGAGCTTCGTTGCGCCGCGGCCTTGACAAAGCGCAATGCGAACTCTCTCCGCGGCAGGCATCATGACGGCTGTTTAACCTCAGGAGGCCAGCATGAAGCCGCAGTTCCATCTCCCGTTATCGACCTATCCCGACCCCAGTTCCTTCACCATAGTCGACAATGCTATCGACCTCGCTCGGCAGAACGACGCCGATCTCGTCGCCAGCATCCCGCAAGTCCGGATCCCCCAGGTCCATCAGCCCTTTCCCACTTTTATCGATGTCGACACATGGCGGGAACAAGCAGAGGGGAATAGCCGGCACAGCGGGACTTCGTTGCGGGAACATCTCACTCACGCTGCTTCGGAGACTGGCGTCGAAGTGCGAATCCATGGATTCGAGGCCACGGAGCCGTTCGTCTACGAACGTTTTTCCGAAATCGCCAGGTGTCACGACCTCTCCATCGTCGAGGCCTCGGAACTGTCCCGCCAGTTTTCCGAGACGCTGCTGTTCGGGAGCGGCCGTCCCATCGTACTGTTTCCCGCCACCAGCGTCTGCTCTCGCGTGGACACGATCGCCGTTGCCTGGGACGGCAGCGCCACCGCAGCACGTGCCCTATCCTGCGCCCGCTTTTTCATCGAACGCGCGACCAAGGTGCAGGTCATCTCGATCACCGACGACAAGGAGATCGACGAGGCCAACCGCTTGCTCCTGATCTCCTCGTTGACGCACTCGGGATTCGAAGTGGAAGGCGTATCGATTCAGGCAGGTGGAGAGACCGCGACCGCTGCCATCCAATCGGCCGCGCTGGAACGAAAAGCGGACCTCCTGGTCGCGGGCGGATTTGGCCATTCCCGGCTTCGTGAATTCATCCTCGGCGGCGTCACTCGGGAACTGCTCGTCAAGGCCGAGCTACCAGTGCTTCTCGCCCATTAGAGGGCGCGAAGGGCGTTGAGGATGACCGCCACGTCGATGGCCTCCTGAAGCAACGCGCCGCCAACCGGCGGAAGGTATCCCGCTCCCGCAAACCCCATCGCGATGAGCGAGAGACCTATACCCGTATAGATGCTCTGAAGCGCGATTTTGCGTGAACGACGCGCGATGCCGATCGCCTTCGCTATCTGCGTGAGGTCGTCCCGGACGAGCACGATATCCGCAGCCTCCGCAGCCGCCGCAAGGTTTTCGACGCCCACCGCGATTCCGACTTCGGCTGCCGCCAGCGCTGGCGCGTCGTTCACTCCGTCGCCGACCATCAGAACTCTCCCGTGGACGCGCTCCTTCTCGATGACTGCGACTTTGTCTGCAGGATCGAGCCTCGCCGCGACGTCGTCCAAGCCCAGAGAGCGAGCTATGGCTGTCGCGATAGGCAGCTCGTCCCCGGAAGCGAGGACTATTCGAGAAATCCCTGATGCCCTGAGCTGGTTGACGAGCTGGACGGCGTCTTTGCGAAGCCGGTCTTCGAGCGTGATCGTGCCAGCCGACGCGCCGTCAAAGAGCACCTTCACACGCATTGCGCTGCTTGAACCGTTCGGCCCGGACGGCGGAGCCTCTCCGAAATAGGTGTCTCCTCCGACGTCGACATGCACGCCATCGACGATTCCGGAGATCCCGGATCCCGCAGTCTCGGTCACCCCCGACGGGCGGGTCAACACCAATCCACGCCTATGCGCCTCGTCCACCAGCGCGCGTCCGACCACATGGCCGGACGCCTGGTCCAGCGAGGCGGCCAGCCGCAGGATTCTGTCTGGATGCTCCGGGCCGTCTATCGCGCCGACTTCGGGCTGTCCTGCGGTGAGCGTCCCCGTCTTGTCGAACACTACTACGGTGGCTTGGGCGAGGGCCTCAAGAGGTCCCGCTCCCTTCACCAGAACGCCCTCCTTGGCGGCTTTTGAAGTGCCGGCTGCAAGTGCGACGGGTACGGCCAAGATCAACGGACATGGCGTGGCGACGACCAGGACGGCCACGATCCGTGACATGTCTCCGGACAAGATTGCCGATAGTCCTGCGACCGCGATCGTAGCGAACAGGAACCAGACCGAGAACCGGTCGGCCAGGCGCATCAGCTTCGCCTTGGATCGCTTCGACGCTTCCACGAGTCTGACTATTCCTGCATAGGTGCTGTCCTCGGCACGGCTTAGAACACGGATTTCAACCGCGTCGCCCTCGTTCGTAGCGCCACTCGAAATGCTTCCACCCTTGGCGATGCGCACCGGGAAAGGCTCTCCGGTTAAAACCGCCTGGTCGATCGTTGCGAATTCGCCGACGAGCGCCCCGTCGGCCGGTACGACGTCTCCCTTGCGTATCAGGAGCACGTCGCCGACTGCGACCGTCTCGATCGGAATTTCTTCGAAGCCACTCCCGGCAAGCCGCAGGGCGGTCCGCGGAACTTGCGCCAGCAAAGCCGACATCCCCTCGTCGGCGCGACGATGTGCGTATGCCTCCAGAAACTGACCGCCGGAATACATGAGGCCGACGATCGCTCCGGCGAGATATTCGCCGAACCATAAGGAGGACCCCATGGCCAGGGCCGCGATCAGGTCCAGACCGTATTCCTCTTTCCGCAGCTTCTTGGCGATTTCAACGCAAAGAGACAGCAGACTCAGGCTGGTGCAGCCAACCAGGATTAACCGATATCCAAGGCCGTAACCCGCGAGATAGAAGGCGAATGCGGCCGCAAGCGCAAGCAGCGACGAGAGCACCAGAAGGCCAGACCGGGAGCCGGCTTCCCTCAGTCGCGACAGCCCGCCCTCAGGCCACGTCCACCTACCAGCCCACCAAGCCGCCGCTGTAGCCACCCCTCACCCTCCCATCAATCCAGAAGCCTCAGCGGAACGATTTTGCGCAATCGATGCAGAACGGCGTATAGGGAACCGCCGCGAGCCGCTCCTTGCCGATCGGATGGCGGCATTTGACGCATCGCCCGTATGTGCCGTCGTTCAGCCGGTCGATCGCCGCGTCGATGGCCCCGATCTGGTCGCGCCCCTCGGCTTGCATCTCGCGAAGAACCTCATCGTTTTCAACCTGGGTCGCGCGCTCCTCGCTGTCCTTCTCTAGCGCGACGCAGAGATCCGCATCGATCGCTCCGAGACGACGGACAAGGTCATCCTTCATCGTCTGCAAGACGGTCTGTACTGAGCTTCTAATCATTTTAGTGCCTTCCAATCTTGCCTGATCAATGCGGGTCCACACGCGGCACCGTCGGGAACCGATCCCAGCGCAGCGCGTGGCCGCATAAAGCTGCGGTCCATAAATCGGCTCCAGCATATCTCAGTTCGATCGAAGCTCCTTGATCCCGGTCAATGCATCGTGCGCGGGAGCACATAGGCTGTCGGGGGAGCCTTCAATGAAATCGTCGCGACAAGCCCGGAGCCCATGATGAATCTGACGGCGCAGACACCCGCCCCCACGACGCCTGCGGTGATCGGACTGACAAGCATCGAGGCCGAGGAACGCCTCGCCGAGCTTGGACCCAACACGCTGCCCGAGCCTGAGCCCCCATCGCCGCTGAAGGTCTTCCTCAGCCAATTTCGCAACCCAATCATCTACATCCTCTTGCTAGCATCGGCGCTCTCGTTTGCGACCGGCAGGATCGAAGACGGCCTGTTCATTCTCGTCGTGCTTCTGATCAATGCCTCCATAGGCACCTACCAGGAATATTCGGCGGATCGAGCGGCGGCCGCCCTTCGAAAGCTTGAGCAGCCGTTGGCCAGGGTCATCCGGGACGGGGTGGCTTGCCGGATCGAGGCCAAGCGGCTGGTCGTGGGCGATCTCGTTCTTCTGGAATCCGGTGACAGAATCCCTGCCGATCTGACGCTTGTCGATGCGAGCGACCTCCGGTGCGACGAGTCGCTTCTGACCGGCGAGTCGATGCCGGTCTCCAAAGGGCGGACAGTCGAAGGCTCGTCGGATGAAACTCGCAGCGCCCTGCTACTGCTTGCGGGTTCCCTGGTGACGCGCGGGCGAGCCAAAGGCGTTGTGACCGCTACGGGTAGCGAGACGATGCTTGGCGGCATCGCCGTCGAGCTGGGAAAAGCCGGTTCGTCGCAGCCCCCGCTCGTCGCCCTCCTGGCGAAGTTCACGAACGCGCTCGCGGTTTTCGTAGGATTGGCAGCGTTGGTGCTGGTCGTCGCGGGCTTCATGCGGGGCCTCCCTCTGCACGATCTGATCATGATGTCCGTAGGTCTGGCGGTGAGCGCTGTTCCCGAAGGGCTCCCGATCGCGATCTCTGTCGCGCTTGCCGTCAGCATGCGGCGGATGGCCGCCCGCAACGTCATCGTCCGAAGCATGCCGGCTGTTGAGGCCCTCGGTTCGACCACGATAATCGCCACGGATAAGACGGGTACCTTGACCAGCAACGTGCAGACGGTGACCGAAATTCGCCTGCCGGACGGCACGGACATCGCCCTGGACGCCCATGCAGATCTCGACAAGTGCGAGATCAGGGCGAGCGGCCTGGACAGCGACCTTGTCCGCGAGAGGGCGCGCAGGCTGCTACGCGCTGCACTGCTCGCAAACGAAGGAACCCTAGCTCGCCGCGACGATCTCTGGGTCGCCGCCGGAGACACGGTCGACGTGGCGCTTCTTGCAGCAGGACGGAAGGCCGGGCTGGGACAGGAAGAGTTGAACGACCGATACCCGCTGGCGGCAAGGATCGCCTACGAGCCCGAGCACAAATACGCTGCATCCTTCCACCACGGCAGTGATCGGATTCATGTCTTCGTCAAGGGGGCGTCGGAGGTGCTCATAGAAATGTCTGATCGCATGGACTCCGCGGGAAACGTAGTCGAAATCGACCGTGCGTCGCTTTTGGCGCAGAAGGAAGAGATGGCCGCTCGAGGCCTCAGGGTGCTCGCGTTCGCCGAAGGGGAAATCGGCGCGTCCCTCGCCGGAAGCCTCGGACACGGTCACCTTGTCGATCTCGTGTTCTTGGGGCTGGCCGGACTGCAGGACCCGGTCCGGCCTGAAGTGCCGAACGCTATGAAAGACTGCCACGCGGCGGGCGTGGAGGTCGTGATGGTGACCGGGGACGACCCGCGGACCGCTGCCGCGATTGCCAGAGATGCCGGCCTGACCTTTCACGCGGGCCAGGTCGTTTCGGGCCACGACATCGATGAAGCCGCTCGAGCGGGCGACCAGCGGCTGGACGAGATCACGAGAGAGGCCCGCATCTACGCCCGCGTGCAGCCAGCGCAGAAATCGGCGATCGTCGCATCCCTGATCCGCAATGGCCATATCGTCGCCGTCACCGGAGACGGTGTAAACGACGGTCCGGCGTTGAAGAAGGCGCATGTCGGCGTCGCAATGGGGCTCAGGGGAACCGAGGTGGCGAAGGAAAGCGCCGATCTCGTCGTCACGGACGACAACTTCGCATCCATCGTCGCGGGGATCGCAGAAGGCCGGGCCGCCTATCGCAACATCCGCAAGGTGGTGCTGATGTCGGTCGCAACAGGCGCCGCCGAGGTCCTGCTCTTCATGCTCGCGCTACCATTCGGCCTGCCCATGCCGCTCCTCGCTGTTCAGCTCTTGTGGCTCAATCTCGTGACAAACGGCATCCAGGACGTCGCGCTTGCCGGCGGCAGGCCGGAAGGAGACGAACTGGCGGGGCCGCCACGTTCTCCGCTCGAGCCTGTCCTCGACCGGACGATGATCCGGCGCGTCGTCCAATCGACGGTTGTGATCGGCGGAGCAGCGTTCCTTGCCTTCCAGTGGATGATTGCGCATGGATATGGCGTTCCCGAAGCACGCAACATAACGCTTCTGATCTTCGTGATGTTCGAGAACGTCCAGACCCTGGCATGCTCCTCCGAAAGACGATCGATATTCTCCGTCGATATCCTTCGGAACCGGTTCCTGCTCCTCAGCGTGCTCGCCGCTCAGACGATCCACATCTCGGCGATGTACGTGCCGTGGCTTAGCAGAACGCTCGGCCTTTCGCCGATCACGCCTCTTGAATGGGGCCTCAGCATGCTGATCGCTAGCTCCCTCGTTCTCGTGACCGAGGTCGACAAGTTGGTCTCCCGGCGACGCCGCGATCGTTCATCCAATGCTTGACGAAGATCAAAGACGTCGCCGCAAGTGCCGTTATCCTCTCGATATTCAACAAGAGAGGTGATCGAAATGTCCATTCGCACGGTAATGAGCATCCTGACTTCCAAATATTTCGACGAGGACCTGAAGGCCGCCGTGGAGTTTTGCGGAGCCTCCGGAGCGCATCTCAGCGCGGTCGTGATCTGCATGGGCGCGTCGCCGATGATGGGAGAATACAACTCCCTGTCGACCGTCTGGCTGGAAGAACGCCAGCGCGAAATCGAGGAACTCGTCAAGAAAGCCGAAGAGATCAAGGCGTATCTCTCGCGCACCGAACTGTCCTACGATGTGCAGGACGTCTATACGGAATATGCTTTTGCGCGGGAGGACATTGCAGAACGGGCGCTCTATGCCGACGTCGTTCTCGTCGGCCGCCAAGCGTGCAAGGACGAGGAACTCCAGAAGCGGGTCATGGATGGCGCTCTGTTCCATACGCCGACGCCGGTCATCATCAACCGCGGACGGCGGCCGCTCTCTTCCACTTCCAAATCGATCGTACTGGCATGGGATTCGAGCGACGAGGCGTCGCGTGCCGCAAGGCAGGCCCTCGACCTGTTGAAGACGGCCGACTGCGTCTACGTGACGATGGTCGATCCAGTCTCGCGAGAACGGGTGAATGGAGAAGAACCAGGCGCCGACATCGCGAGCTTCCTGTCCCGTCACGGGGTCAATGTTCAGGTCGATCGCGTGGCCAGCGGCGGAAACACGGCCGACGAGGTCCTGAGGCAGCATGCGATGGACCTGAACGCTGATCTTATCGTCATGGGAGCATACAATCACCCTCGCTGGCGGCAGACGCTCTTCGGAGGCGTGACGCGCAACATGATCGAGCAAAGCAGCATGCCAATATTCATGGCGCATTGAGGAAGGACACGGCCGCTTTGCACGCGCGCCGTGCCGGAGTGGCGGCATGTCGCTTTCAGACACGATGGGTACGACCATCACCATCAGCGACGCCGCCGCTGGTCTCTACAAGATGGTCAACGTGTTGGTGTTGCAACGGTCGCTCGCTCTTCATACGCAAGGGTCACTTCTGGCCGGAAGTCGCGGCTCGCCTGCTGTCGAGGCCTTCGCTTGGCGCCTTAGCCCGGCACCACCGTCCCCCAGTTCCGATACAAAATGTATGCAGCAACCACGAAGATGAGCGCTGCGAACAGGCGGTTGAGGATGTTCTTGTAGGCGCTGAGCCGGCTGGCGAGCAGCATGCCGAGTACGCCGCCGACGATGCCGCCGCCGATGAATTCGGCGGCAAGCCACCATTCCACCAGGCCCGAACCGGCATAGTTCAAGGCCGTCGCCAGTCCGAACGTACCAACGGAGAGGAGAGATGTGCCGATCGCGTTGATCATCGGCATGCCCGTCGCCAGCATGAGGCCGGGAACGATCAGGAAGCCCCCGCCGATGCCGAAGAAACCCGATGTAACGCCGGCGGCGAGTGCGACGGTCGCGGTGGCAAGGCACATCTTAAGATCGACGGGCCGGCATTCTATCGATACTGGCTTCCTGGGCTTCAGCATCAGGACGCCGACGACGAGCATGAGGATGCCGAACAGGAAAATCAGGCGATCTCCGTCCATCGCTTTTCCGAGACTGGAGCCGCCGAGGGCGCCAACGACGCCGAGTGCAGAGAAGACGGCCGCGCAGCGCCACCAGACGTGGCCCTTGATCGCGTGGCTGGCAAAGTTTGCGAACGCATTCACCGAAACAGCGAGCGCACCCGTTCCGATCGCGATATGCGGCTGCGTCACCCCCACCACATAGAGCAGAAGGGGCGTTGCCAGGATGGACCCGCCGCCGCCGAGCAGGCCGAGCATGAAGCCGACGATTCCGCCGGAGCCAACTGCCGCCAAAATGGAGGTGTTCACGTCCGTCTGCTCCATACTCTGTCATACAAGGTCATCCCGATCAGCATGGCGACGACGAACAAGAACGTCTGCGGAAGGCCGACCGATAGGGATGCGACTGCCGGACCGGGACAGAAGCCACCGATCCCCCAGCCCAGGCCGAACAAGGCCGAACCAACGACCAGCGGAGCATCGATCCGACGGTTCGTCGGCACGTGGAAGCTGTCGTCGAAGGCGGGACGCTTCATCCGTTTCATCACCTGCACGCCGATAAAGGCGACGACGACGGCGCCGCCGAGAACGAAGGCAAGGCTCGGATCCCAGGCGCCGAACACGTCGAGGAAGCCTTGGACACGGACCGGGTTCAGCATGCCGGACAGCGACAGGCCGAAGCCGAAGACGATACCCGAGGCGAGAGCGGCCACGAATTGGTGGATGTTCCGGTTCATAGTCCGAGACCTCGCAGAATTGCGACGGCGATGACGCCGGCCGTCAGGAACGTGGCGACCGCCACCATCGACCGCGGCGACAGGCGGGCAAGCCCAAGCACGCCGTGGCCGCTGGTGCAGCCCGATCCCATGCGCGAGCCGAAGCCGACAAGCAGTCCGGCCACGATGAGCAGCGGCCAGCCGGTGGTGATCTGCACGACCGGCCAGCCGCCGAACATGAGCAGATAGGCGAGCGGCCCGAGCAACAGCCCGAGCGCAAAGGCGAGATTGGTCGTCAAGCCGATCCCTCGCGCGAGACGCCCGACGATCCCGCTGATCCCGGCAATCCGGCCGTTAAGGAGCAGAAGCATGACGGTCGACACTCCGATCAGCATGCCCCCGACCAATGAGGGGAGATACGCGTTCACTTGTCATCCTTTACGCAGAAAATGTCATAGAGGGCGGCGACCAGTTGCGCGGCCTTCTCTTCCGTCAGGCGGTAGAAGATTTGTTTCCCCTCCCGCCGGGTTTCGACGATCCCGGAGCCACGCAGTACCGTCAGGTGCTGCGACAGATGCGGCTGGTGGAGGTCGAGCTTCTCTTCAAGCTCGCCGACCGAATACTCGCCTTCCACCAGGGTACAGACGATCATCAGGCGCGCCGGATGGGACAGCGTCTTCAGCAGGTTCGCTACCTCTCCGGCCCGGCTGGCCATCTCGGCGGGGGAAAGCCCCGCCCTCATAATCGCCTTTAGATCGGTGGTCATTCCCATGCTGCTCCCTGTAATGCATCGAGCGGAAACTTGAGGTAGCGCCTGCCGTTGGCCTCCGGCTCCGGCAGACGTCCGCCGCGGATGTTCGCCTGCAGGGCATGAAGGATGAGCTTCGGCATCGGCAGCGTCTTGTCACGCCTCGTCCTGAGCGCCACGAATTCCTCTTCCGTCACGCCGGAAAGATGCGGGTTGGACTTCATCTGCTCCGCCACCGTGCTTTCCCATCGAGGCGCCCGACCGTCCGGCTGGTAGTCATGGCCCGTGAATAGCCGCGTCTCGTCCGGGAGCGCGAGGATCTCCTGTATCGACTTCCACAGGACGCGGGCGTCACCGCCGGGGAAATCGGCGCGTGCCGTACCGCTGTCGGGCATGAAGAGCGTGTCGTGCACGAAGGCCGCGTCGCCGATCACATAGGTGATGGAGGCGAGCGTATGTCCCGGAGAGAAAAGCACTTTGGCTTTGATCGAGCCGACCTCGAAGGTCTCGCCATGGGCAAACAGCCGGTCCCATTGGGAGCCGTCGGTGGCAAGCTCAGGCCAGTTGTAGATGCCCTTCCACAGCTTTTGGACGTCCACGACGCGCTCGCCGATCGCCGTTTGTGCGCCGGTCTTCTCTTGCAGATAATGGGCGGCGGAGAAGTGGTCGGCGTGCGGGTGGGTGTCGAGGATCCACTCGACCGTCAGCCCGTTGTCGTGGACGTAGTCGAGGATCGCGTCGGCATTGATGGTCGCCGTCGCACCGGCCCTCTCATCGAAGTCTAGCACCGGGTCAATGATGGCGCACTTGCGGGTCGCGGGATCGGACACCACGTACTGGACGCTCCAGGTTCGTTTATCGAAGAAGCCCTCCACCTGTGGACGGCGCGCGGCCTTCTTCTCAAGCCAGCTTGCCGCGGCGCTGGTGTCGAAGCCGCGGCTGCGTCCGAACTCGACGACCTCGTCGGCAGACAAGTGGCCGTCAAGAACCTCTCCGATGAGGTAGAGGTTCAGCGACCGAGCACCGGTCTTGCAGTGGGCGAACGCAGGCCCTTCGGATTCGTCGACCGCGCGTTGAAACGCACGTATGTCCGCCTCAGTGATCGTGCCGGCCGTGACCGGGATGAACGCATAGGTCAGGCCGCGGTGCTTCGCTTCCTGACTTTCCGCTTGCGTGCCCGGCTGTGAGGGATCCTCGTCGTCCGGTCGGTTGTTGATGAGGGTCTTGAATCCTTTGTCGCGGAGCGACTGGATGTCCTCAATACTCGGCTGCGGCGAGACGGAAAGCTTCTCGGATATCGTTGTAATGCGCATGACTGGCTCCGGGTGAAATTTCATTATATATTCTCATATAATATATAACGACGTTTCATCAAGGCCAGGCGCGGAACTTTGTGCTTGCCCTGTGGTTGCCGCGAAGAGGAGGACGCACCATGGCCACGACAGCAAACCGGGTCAGCGCCCAGACATCAAACGAGATCAACCGACGCCTGCGCTGGCAGATGGAGGATCGGCTCGCCTACTACGAGGCTCATTCCGACCAGATCGAATCCAGGCTGGCGGAACTGGACCGGGAGTGGGACATCGAATGAACGCTCGAGGCGAACGCCTCGACATTGGTATTCACGGGAACTGTTCTGGCGGCCAGGTGGATCGACGGTGGCTGGCCCTGCCGGCCATCGTGACGGGCTTCCTATTCCAACACTCCGTCCAAGTGTGTCGGGCTCCATCCGAAGGGCCTGGTCTTTATCGACTGTCGTCGTCGCCGCTATCGGAAGGACAAGGTTCCTGCGATCCGAGCCGCGCTGCGCGGCGGATACGTGAACATCCTCGTGACGGATAAGATCACCGCGGAGATGCTGTTGGACGAGGCGTGAGGCTTAAGTGAATCTCGGCGGAATAAATGGTCTTGGACCCTAGGTGATCTTCGTACCCACAAGCTCGATGGCGTTCAGGTCCACGCCGGCGCATTTTACAGACTCGAACGTTTCCTAGCTCGAACCCAGCCTCCCAAAAACGCTTGAGTATGGTTACCGAATCCTTGCCGAAACGGCGCCGAAATCTAGCCCTTCGGCCGCCGATTAAGAAGGAATTTGGCCGCGTCTTCCTTTGTCTTGTCGTCGTAGACCTTCAGCACATATATGCCGGTATCGTCATGAATCTCCTGCGGACCAATGGTTCTAGCCTGTTCCAAAAGCCGCAGAAGCAAAGCGAATACTTCTTACGCGCCGCAAAGGCAGTCGAAACACTGAAGGCGAAATTGCCGGACGGTGATCGCTTCAAAATTGCGACATGGCTTCAGAAGGAAGTGGGTTTCTCTGCCTCGGAGGCGAAGTCGTACGTTAATTTCGATGCGGAACTGTCCGCAAACGGCCGGCTTCTGCAGGGAAAACGGGTCTCTCCCGACGCAATCCGAGCACTGATAGCGAGCGATCCCAAGACCCGATCGGAGTGCCTGGTCCGCATAGGACGTGATGACCAGGTGTCAGGCGGGAAACGAGCCAGCACGCCGCGAAGGAAGGTTCCACGCTGATCGTCACCGCCGCCGTCGCCGGTCGGCTGCGGATTTCTTCCAGGCATTGGTCGATCCGGTCGAAGGATAACGTCAAGATCGCCAGCAGTTTGTTGCCCGAAGCGGTCAGATGGACGCCGCGATGGCGGCGCTCGAAGAGCGCCTCGCCCAGCAACGTCTCCAGACTCGCGGATCTGCCGGCTGACCGCCGCCTGCGAGATGAACAGCTCCTGCGCCGCCAGCGTGAAGCTTTCGAGACGGCCGGCGACCTCGAATGTGCGCAAAGCCGTCAATGGCAGGCGTCCGCGTTTCATCCATAACCTCAAGTCATTCGAGATCGACGATAAGCTCGTTTGAAGGCGCCAGGCAAGAGGCGGCATATGATCGCAAAGGAGCGATATCGATGCGTAAGCGGATATTCGAGATCATATTGGCGGTTATCCGGCTGGTGACGTTTCAGCCGCCGAGTGCCGACGATTGACGACCCGTCTTTCTCCGTGATTTTCTGCGAAATCGAGAACCGAGGTAGCAGATCAAGCTGTTTACCGCCGCGCGTCCAGATTTACTCATCAATCGGACAATCTCCGCTTGTAGTTCAGGAGCGAATGCCCTTCTGAGGGCGCGACGCAATCTGACTGCCGTCGCGCCCTCAGAAGAACAGGCAAAAGAAGCAAGACTAAGCTTATGGAGCCTTCCTCGGTTGGTCTCAGAGTTCAATGCCACGGCCACGACTGACAGCCCGCTGGCGCCGTTCCGAGATGATCTGTTCGCTGCTTTCCATGCGCACCGTCCGCTGCAGGACCTTCAACCTGTCCTGCATCGCCTCGAAGGCGCTGCGCTGCGCTTGTGGCACACGGTTGATGAG